>DOBW01000100.1 GCA_003504035.1 Rhodospirillaceae bacterium
TGCTGAGTTTTTTTCTGGTCCTGTCGGAAAGGCTAATGTTGCCGCTGCGTTAGAAGCTTATGAAATTGTAAGAGCAAAAAGAAAAGCGTGCGGCGGTGCAACCAAAAAGAAGGAACCTATGGCATGTTAAAACAGGTTGAGGGTTCTCGTGCGGTGGCTGAGGTCGTGGCTTTATGTCGGCCTGAGGTTGTTTGCGCATATCCCATTACACCGCAAACGCATATTGTCGAAGGTCTTGGCGAGCTTGTTAAAGCAGGACACGTCGAGAATTGCGATTATATCAATGTCGAGTCCGAGTTTGCGGCTTTATCTGTAGCGATTGGTGCTTCGGCTGCCGGTGCGCGTGCTTATACGGCGACGTCCAGCCAAGGTCTTTTGTTTATGGCTGAGGCTGTTTTTAATGCTGCGGGAATGGGTCTGCCGATTGTTATGACTCTTGGTAATCGTGCCATTGGTGCGCCTATTAATATCTGGAATGATCATTCTGATGCTATGAGCATGCGCGATGCAGGATGGATTCAGCTTTTTGCCGAGAATAATCAGGAAGCTGCTGACCTGCATATTCAAGCTTTTCGTATTGCCGAAGAGCTAAGCTGTCCTGTCATGGTTTGTGTTGATGGTTTTATTTTAACCCATGCGGTTGAGGAAGTGGACGTTCCAACGCAGGAACAAGTCGATGCTTTTGTGCCACCTTTTGAACCTGTTCAGGTCTTGGACATCAAAGCGCCTGTTTCTATCGGCACGCTTGTGGGGCCTGATGCTTTCACGGAAGTGCGCTATCTCGATCATAAAAAACAGCTTCGCGCATATGATGTGATTAATAATGTGTCTCGCGCGTTTAAAAAGGCGTTTGGCAGAGAGGCCGGTGGTATGATCCGCACCTATCATGTGGATGATGCTAAGACTATTATTGTTGCGATGGGCTCGGTGATTGGCACGCTTAAAGATATGGTTGATGAAAAGCGCGAACAGGGCCAAAAAATAGGCCTTGTGTCGATTTGTTCATTCCGTCCTTTTCCGTCTAAAGAGATTCAAGAAGTGCTTCAAAAGGCTAAGCACATCATTGTTTTGGAAAAATCTTTGGCTTCGGGGCAGGGTGGCGTGATGTCCGCCCATGTTAAATTGTCCATCGACAAGAAGATTCCTGTGACAACATTGATTGCTGGTCTTGGCGGGCGGCCTATTCCTAAGAAAAGTTTGTCCGATTTTGTTGAAAGCATGGAAAAGGGCACACATGGCGAATTGCATTTTCTTGATTTGGATCACGCTGTCGTTGAAAGAGAGCTTGCCGCGTTTGAACAGGAGAAAGGGCGAGGGAGATGATGATGAAAAACACGTCCTTCAATCCAAAGGGAAACCGCACCATTGGCAATAGGCTTCAGGAAGCTTGTGAATGTACGGTTCAGTCTTCCAAGGATCGTTGCAATTCACTTACATCTGGACATCGCGCTTGTCAGGGGTGTGGTGAGGCTTTGGGTGCACGCTGGGTTGTCGATGCTGCCATGAAAGCGGCCAAAGGAAAACTTCTTGTTGTTAATGCAACAGGATGTCTTGAGGTTTTTAGCACGCCTTATCCTGAAACAGCATGGCAGGTGCCATGGGTTCATTCGCTTTTTGGGAATGCGCCAGCGGTTGCAACAGGTGTGGCAGCGGCGATGCGAGTTAAAGGTAAAGGCGATGTTCGCGTCCTCGCCCAAGGAGGCGATGGAAGCACAACAGACATTGGTTTTGGTTGTCTTTCTGGTATGTTTGAACGTAATGATGATGTTCTTTATGTTTGTTATGATAACCAAGCCTATATGAACACTGGCGTGCAACGTTCCAGTGCGACGCCGCCAACAGCAAGCACGGCGACAACGCCATCAATGGGCCACGAGCCGGGTAATGTTTTTGGTACAGGTAAAAATCTTCCACTTCTTGCTATGGCACATCAGATTCCCTATGTGGCTACGGCTTCGCTTTCCGATACGCGTGATTTGGAAGCCAAGGTGGAAAGGGCTATGAGCTTCAGTGGTGCGCGTTATCTTCATGTTCTTGTGCCATGTCCGTTGGGGTGGGGGTATGTTCCGAATGATACAATTCGTCTCTCGCGTTTGGCGGTTCAGTGTGGTCTTTTTCCTCTTTTTGAAGCAGAAGATGGCGAGGTAACAAGCGCTACAAAAATTTGTGAGCCTTGTCCCGTTGAAGATTATTTGAAGCCACAAAAACGCTTTGCTAATTTATTCAAGGGCGACAAGAAGTCCGATAAAAGATTAGCGCAGATGCAAGCAATTGCCGATGCGAATATACGCCGCTTTGATCTTTTAGGCGATGAGGAGAATTGTAAATGAAGCCTTTTGCTACGGTTCTTGAGGCGGGAACGTCTTTAACGAATAAAACAGGCTCGTGGCGGATTGAGCGCCCCAGTTATGTCAACCGTTTGCCGCCTTGTAATAAAGCTTGTCCGGCTGGTGAAAATATTCAGGAATGGCTTTCTCTGGTTGAGCAGGAAAAATACGAAGACGCATGGCGCGAAATAGTTAAGCACAATCCTATGCCTGCCATTATGGGGCGCGTTTGTTATCATCCTTGCGAGAATGCTTGTAATCGCGTTGTCGTTGATAATCCCGTTGGCATTAATTCGGTTGAACAGTTTCTTGGTGATATGGCAATTCGTGAAGGATGGTATTTTGCGCCCGCAGCTAAATCATCCGGTAAAAAAGTTTTGGTTATTGGTGCGGGGCCTGCCGGTCTTTCGGCGGCGCATCACCTTGCACAGCTTGGTCATAAAGTTACGATTAAAGAGTCTCAGAAAAAAGCAGGCGGGATGATGCGTTATGGTATTCCGCAATATCGTTTGGCTCGCAAAGTTTTGGATGCTGAAATTAAGCGCATTGTGAAGCAGGGTGTTGATCTCCAACTGGGCACAAAAGTTTCGGATTTGAATGTGCTTATGAAAGAGGAGTCTTTTGAAGCTGTCTTTCTTTCTGTCGGGGCAGGGAAGGCTAGAACAACGCCTTTTCCAACAGAGAAAGACACGCGTGTTTTCGATGCGGTATCGGTTCTGCGCGACATGGAAGGCAAGGACAAGCCCGATTTAGGTAAGCGCGTTGCCGTTTATGGCGGCGGTAATGCGGCTTTGGATGTGGCGCGCACGGCCAAGAGACTTGGCGCGAAGGACGTCACCATTATTTATCGCCGTAATCGTGAGAAAATGCCTGCGCATGATTTCGAAGTTGAGGAAGCGTTAGAAGAAAAAATAGAAATTAATTTTCTTTCAACCATCAAAAGCTATCAAGGTAAAAAAATTACGCTTGAGAAAATGGCGCTTGATAAAAGTGGTTTTCCGCAACCCACCGGAAAAACGGAAAGGATGGAAGCGGATTGCGTTGTTTTGGCTTTGGGCCAAGGCGTTGACGCGGAGCTTTTTGATGGGGTTGATGCTCTTAAAATGGAAAAAGGTATTATCCCTGTTGATGAACAGATGATGACTGCACAAGAAGGTGTTTTTGCTGGCGGTGATATGGTTTCTTCGTTTCGTAATGTGACGATAAGTATTGGTCACGGCAAAAAAGCAGCGCGGTGCATGGACGCATGGCTGCGTGGTCAAAAGGGTGCCTCATCAAAAAAACATGATTTGGCCTCCAGCGATCGATTGAATACGTGGTATTACGAAAAAGCGCCAAGAAGAAACCGCAAACTTGCCGATCCGGCGCAAAGAACGGATTCTTTTGACGAGGTTATCAAAGGCCTTTCCCAAACAGACGCGCTATCCGAGGCCCGCCGTTGTTTGTCATGCGGTAATTGTTTTGAGTGCGATAATTGCTATGGCGTTTGCCCCGATAATGCCATCAAAAAGCTGGGCAAGGGTAAGGGTTTCGAGATCAATTATGATTATTGTAAAGGCTGCGGCCTGTGTGTCGCCGAATGCCCCTGCGGCGCGATGGAAATGACGCCGGAGGAGAATTAAAGTCTTTGCCACTTAAGTTTTCCTCGTCGTCACTTCGTCGCTCGTGTAGTAAAAATACACGTCACTCCTCATTTCTAGAGGAAATTCTTAATTGGAAAAATTTTAAGGTTTTATTGATTGGTGCGTAATATTACTGACCACCGCACGATAAATCTCCTGTTGCAAAACTTTTCTTAGCCCTCTTGGCCTAGTTTTTTTCGTTGTGTGGTGCAATATAAATTACTATGTTTGTATAGTTCATCTTTGATATGAGGAGGAGGGAATGTCAGTAGGAATGGAACTTAAAGACTTTATACAAGAGACCTTGAAAGAGATTTCTGCGGGGGTAAAAGGGGCAAACTCTGGGATTGATGGATGTACGGACACTCCATATTGTTTATATCATACGATGGGTGATAACGCTAAAAAACACAAAGGTATTGATTTCGATATTGCTGTAACCCTTTCTGATAAAGGTGAGACTTCTGGGGGGGCCAAAATATCGGTGGCGCAAGTTTTTGGTGTTGGCGTAAAGGCTAACACAGAGAGTAGTGATGTTTATGCTCACCGTATAAAATTCTCAATTGGTGTTAATGAAGATATTAAGTAGAGTTATTTAAATAAGAATGGCGGACCCGACGGATTGATCAAAAATATGCTTTTTGCATATTTTTGCCCCTACGGGCGGCGTCACTTTGTTCCACCGTCCAAAACTGTCTTCGCAGTTTTGTGATCAAAAACATTCGGTTCCTCATATTTTTGCCCCTACGGGCGACATCGCGATGCTCTGTCGTCCAAATTGCTCGTTCATATCGCAATTTGTCGAACGCGGATGCGTTCTTTCGGACAGCTCCACCAAAACAACAAAACCCCCTTGCGGGGGCTTTCCTGTTTTGGTGGACCCGATGCGATTCGAACGCACG
>DOBW01000039.1 GCA_003504035.1 Rhodospirillaceae bacterium
TATTTTGCTGGAAGCCGCACCCGTTCAATCAGGAAAAGTTGATTGGCTTGTTCTTGGTGTGGGGCTTAATGTATTCTCATGTCCTCAAGAAAAGGCCATTTCTGCGACATCTTTGACTCACTTGGGCCTGAAAGAGCCTGATTTGCCCCTTATTCTTGAAAAATATCTTGAAAATTTAGACCGGTGGTGTCTAACCCTTGTTAAGGACGGTTTTGATAGCCTTCGCCGCGCGTGGCTTGGGCGTGCGCGTCAAGGACAGATCACAGCGCGCACAGCTCATGAAACGGTGACAGGTCAGTTTGTTGGACTTGATGATTTAGGTCGTTTGATAATAAAACGTGCAGATGGATCGAAGTTAGAAATATCTGCTGCGGACGTTTTTTTTAGTTAGGAACCTAAGGAAAAACGATGCTTCTTGTCATAGATGCAGGGAATACAAATACGATTTTTGCGCTTTTTGATGGCCATAAACAAATGGGCTTGTGGCGCATGTCGACCAATGTCCAGCGCACCTGTGACGAGTATGCTGTTTTTCTCAAGCCTTTGATGGTTCAAACAGGAGTTAATCCGGCGGTGGTAACAGACGCGATTATCGGTAGTGTTGTGCCGGATTTGAACTTTAATCTTATCAAATTGTGCCGTGATTATTTTTCTTGTGATCCGCTTTTGGTTGGTTCACCAGAAGTTGAGACTGGCATTAAAATAGACATTGATCGTCCTGAAGAATTGGGCGCTGATCGCTTGATTAATGCCGTTGCCAGTGTTGCCAAATATAAAACGCCGATTCTGATTATTGATTTTGGTACGGCGACTACTTTTGATGTTATCGATTCCGATGGCACTTATTGTGGCGGTGCGATTGCGCCGGGAATTAATCTTTCGCTTCGGGCTTTGCATATGGCGGCGGCTAAATTGCCGAGTGTTGCCGTAGAACGTCCGCCTCAAGTTATAGCAAAAGGAACTGTCTCGGCCATTCAATCGGGTATTTTTTGGGGCTATGTTGGGCTTATTGAAGGCTTGCTTTCGCGTATAAAGCAAGAGTTCGGTGCGCCGATGACTGTTGTTGCAACGGGTGGATTGGCATTATTATTTACGGATTCTATCACTGAGATAGATCATCTTGATGATGATTTGACGTTAAGTGGTTTGGCTCTGATTTTTGAGCGCAACAAAAGAGTGAACGCAGATTATCCACTAAAAGCGGTTACAACGGCTTGAAAACGGCTTTCTAAGTTCGTGCCGACAAGCGTTAGAACAGTCACAATCGCTACAGCAATAAAGGCGACAATCATGGCGTATTCAATGGCTGTGGCCCCTTCGTTGTTATCAAGAATATGGAGCAAAATAGTTTCCCCTTCTTACGTTCCCGTGTGGTGTTGTTCCCGCGCTTTGAGGAAACGGATCTTTGGATTTTCTTCAATGGCCTTGCCCAGATGCCAAGCATTGCGCGACATGAAGACTAGCGCACCATCATGGTCATGGGCAAGGGCGCTTCGATTGGCTTCTGTAAAGTCTTTAAGTACCATAGGATCATCGGATTCAACCCAACGTGCGGCCTCAAGTCCTGCTGTTTCAAAATGAGCGGGAAGTCCATATTCTGTTTTGATGCGCGCGGCCAGAACCTCAAACTGAAGAGGCCCAACAACCCCGACAATCCAATCTGATCCCGTCAAGGGTTTGAAAACTTGACTTGCGCCTTCTTCCGCGAAATGTTCCAAAGCGCGGCGGACATGCTTGACCTTCATGGGGTCTTCAATGTGGACGCGCTGTAAAAGTTCGGGCGCGAAACTTGGCACTCCCATGAAATTGATGTCTTCACTTTCGCTGAGTGTATCACCTATGCGCAGCGCGCCGTGATTGGGAATGCCGATAATATCGCCAGCAAAGGCATCTTCGGCAAGCTCACGTTCGCGTGCCAGAAATAATACGGCATTATTAATCGACATCGTTTTACCAGAACGCGTGTGAAGGAATTTCATGCCGCGCCGGAAATGTCCCGAGCAAAGACGGACAAAGGCAATGCGGTCACGATGGTTGGGGTCCATGTTGGCTTGCACTTTAAAAACAAAGCCTGTTACTTTTTTCTCGTCTGGCTGTACGTCGCGCGTGGCGGCTTTTTGAGGGCGTGGGGAAGGGGCTTGCTTGGCGAGGCCAAGAAGCAATTCGCGCACACCAAAATTATTGATGGCCGAGCCAAAGTAAAGTGGCGTGAGGTGGCCTTCGCGGTAAGATTGAAGGTTGAAGGGTTTGCACAGGCCCCGCGCCATCTCGACTTCTTCACGGAGCTTTTCGACTTCTTCTTTTTCGAGAAATTCATCAAGCTTTGGATCATCCAGACCTTCACACGAGACGCCTTTAGAGGCGATGTGGCGGTCTCCCTTATCCAAAAGAATAAGGCGGTCGCGTATAAGATCATAACAGCCTTTGAAATCGCGTCCCATACCAATGGGCCAACTTGCTGGTGCGACATCCAGTGCCAGCGTTTCTTCAATTTCACTGATAAGATCAAATGGGTCGCGGGATTCACGATCCATCTTGTTGATAAAAGTGATAATCGGCACATCGCGCAGACGGCAAACTTCAAATAATTTGCGTGTTTGGTTTTCAATACCTTTCGCGCCATCAATGACCATGACTGCGCTATCAACGGCGGTGAGGGTGCGATAAGTGTCTTCTGAAAAATCTTCATGGCCAGGGGTGTCAACAAGATTGAAGCAATGCTGCGCATACTCAAAGCTCATCACCGAGGCTGTTACGGAAATGCCGCGATCACGTTCAATTTTCATCCAATCTGATCTGGATCTTCTTTGTTCTCCGCGCGCGCGGACGGCTCCGGCAAGTTGAATTGCCCCCCCGAAGAGCAAAAGCTTCTCGGTGAGTGTTGTCTTGCCAGCATCAGGATGCGCAATGATCGCGAAAGTGCGGCGTTTTTCTATCGTCTCGTTTGTCATGGGGTGGGTGTACCATTTTTGCTGAACAAAAGTCACCTCATAGTCATATCGTTGCTTGTGTATGCCCTAAGGTATGTTGTTCCGTATGCTTTGTGTAAAAAGAAATCAAAAAGACGAACAAGTCATAC
>DOBW01000040.1 GCA_003504035.1 Rhodospirillaceae bacterium
GCTAAACGCGCAGCCTGCGCCAAGCCGCCAGCAGGGCGCACACCGCGCCAGACAAGCATTTCCGCACGCCGCGTCATCAAAAGAACCGCCGCACGATCTTGGCCATAAGTCATCAAAGGATGTTTAAGAAGCGCCAAAAAATCAACGGGCGATGCCAAAGGTGAAGCCGCTGCTAAAATAGCCATGAGAAAATGGCCAAGCGGTTCATGCGCCAAGCTCTGACCTGCGGAATCATTAGCCTCGATCCCCCAACGTTTAAGCGACTCCATCACGCGCCGCGCAAGCGCCCTGTCCGGCGTCACAAGCGCCGCTGTTTGGCCTTCTTCTTCAAGAACCCCGCGAAGGCGCAAAGCAATGACATCGGCTTCCTCACGATGATGATCGAGTTCTATTTTTTCAAAATCTTTTGTGGCTTCTTTGGGTAAATCTTTTGAGGTTAAATCACGCCATCTTTCCGTCACGCCTGCCGGTCGCATGACCTCTCTTAAAAGACGCACTTTTGCCAAATTTTGCGAAGAAAAACCTTCCCACAGAGGCACATCTTTGGGCAATACAGAAGCTCTTTCCAGCCATTTTTTCATGGTGTATTGCGGATGTGTTTCATCAACTTCCTGCCACGCTTCTTCATCCAAAGACACATCAAGCGCAGGCAAAATAACTTCGCCTTGCGGCAACGCCGCAATGACATCCAAAAGCTTCCCCACCGCCGGAACAGAACCCGTTGATCCCGCCGCAATAACGGGATGCGCAGGCGGCTCTTTCTGCCACGCCTCCCCCAAAGCTTTCATCACAAGATTGCGATGCTGTGCAGGGTCAAGGCAGCCCTCTTCTTTTAAAATTATGGGCCAGTTTTGGGTGATAATCTCAAGAAATTCGAGCGTTTCCTGCCAATGCGCCGCACATTCAAGCGGCACCAGATTTTCTAAATCATCAAAACTTTTTTCTTCCGTTTGCATCTGATCCAAAAACAAAGCCAGCGACGCAGCAAGCGAAGCCGCCAGATCAAGCGGCAGAGCAGAATCTTTTCCATGAATTAATTTTGTCAAAAGCATCTGACGACGGAGCGGAGAAATCGCAGGCGGCACATCACCGAGATCAAACGCAGAGCTAAACTCCATCTCGTCATCATCAATATCGCCAAGAGGACGCATGCGCGGTAAAAGCGCAGCTTTTGCCCCCGTCACGCGCAAAAAAGCATCACGCAAATGACGGCAGGAACGGCGAGTTGGCAGAAAAAGCGTCATGTCTGCCAGTTTCAAAGGATCTTCGCCTGCCCTTTGCCACAAACCCTGCGCTAGCGTTGTAACGAAACAAAGATCAGGCGGTATGGTGAAGACTTTTTTCATCTTCTAACCTTTTCTTCCACGAGGCGGAAACGTCAAAATAAAGCTTTCTGGCCTCACCGGCAATGTCAAAACGCAAGCGCAGTGCCTCAAGCGGCATATAGATTTCCGCTTTCTCAGGCCATTCGACAAGCGTAGCGCCATCGGCCAAAGCTTCATCAAAGCCTGTTTCCTCAATTTCTTGAGGCGTCTTAAGCCTATAAAGATCAAAATGGAAAAGCGTCATAGTAGGCAGTTCATAAGACTGAACCAACGTAAAAGTCGGCGAAGGAATCTCGCCCGTTACTCCAAGAGCTTCAATCAAAGCGCGCGCAAAAACTGTTTTTCCTGCGCCGAGATCTCCTGAAAGCAAAAGCACATCACCTTTTTTTAAAAGCTTTGCAATTTTCTGTGCGCAGACCCGCGTTGCGGCAATGTCCACAAGATCGAGACAAAAGCTCTCTCCGCTCATGAAGCCGTACCGCGCAGATCACCCGTTTCTTTTTCTTCTAAAGGTTTTTGCGGCAAGAAACAGCTGATGCGTGTTCCATCTTTTTCATCACTGAAAATTTCAACGCGCCCACCATGCAATTCGACAAAACTCTTAACGAGGCTAAGGCCTAATCCTGCGCCGCCTTGACGCAAATGCGCGTTGGATTTTTCAAACTTGCCAAAAACGCGTTCTTGATCATCTTGCGGAATACCAACCCCCGTATCCAAAACCGAGAGAACAATCCAGATGTCCTGTTTCCATGCGGCAAGCCCTATTTTGCCGCCTGGTGGCGTGTATTTAATGGCATTGCCAATCAAGTTGAAAAGCGCTTGTTTCATGCGGTTTTCATCAACCTCGAACATGCCAATATCAGAAGGACAATCAATAAGAATATCCAGCGATTGTTGACGCGCCCATTCAGCCGTCATTTCCTTAGCATCATTAAGCAACTGCGCCACATTCACTGCGCGACGATCCAAAACCATGCGCCCTGCTTCTATGGTTGCCAGATCCAAAACATCATTAATCAAACGCGAAAGCTTTTCACTTTCTGTACGAATGGTTGTTGTATATTCACGCTGCCTCTCATTAAGCGTGCCAAAATATTGCTCCGCCAAAATCTCGGCAAAGCCCGTAATGGTATTAAGTGGCGTGCGTAATTGATAAGACACATTGGCAACAAAATCAGACTTCAAGCGATCCGCCGCAGCAAGAGCCGCATTACTGGCACGCAGCGCCTGCTCAACACGCACGGAATCCGTAATGTCAACAAAGCTATTGAGCACCGAACCATCAGGCAACGGCACCGTAAGATATTCAACGACAAGATCGTCCGTCCGTTTCATGCGTCCACTACGCGGCGTGCGATCAAGGGCATAACCTACCATTTTTACTTTGCGTGAAGCCCAATCTTCATCAATCTCGAGAAGTGGCCGCGCAACCTCCAGCATATCCGTGATGTGCGGCGAAGAAGCCAAAAAAGCAGGTTCATATTTCCAAAGCCGCGACAAAGCCTGATTAGACAAACGCAGCTTACCATCGGACCCAAACAGGGCAACACCCTCGGCCAAATGATCAATCGTCTCATGCTGAACGGCCATAAGCGTATTATAGGACGTCTCTAACGCGAGTTGATCAGTTACGTTTTCATGAACAAAAATCAAACCACCAAGCGAATGGGGTGCAGCCAAAATGCGCAAGCTCCGCCCATCAGGCAGGAACATGACGTCCTCACGAGGCTCGAGAAGAGACGTAAAGAGCGATGCACGATCTTTCTTATAT
>DOBW01000023.1 GCA_003504035.1 Rhodospirillaceae bacterium
GTGGGGACAGAATGACGATAGAGAGGGACGGAATGACGGTAGAAATTTTATCCCCATAGTTCACAGGTTCGCCATCCACAGGGGCTATTTTCTCTTAACACCCTGCCGTCACCTTTTGCTATGAAGAGCGCATGTCTGAAAACGCTTTAAATGTTCCCGCCCTTCGCCCTGTCTCATCCGAGATGATGCAGCCGCGCATTTTGCCTCACAATATCGAAGCCGAGCAAGCTTTGCTGGGGGCTATCCTCGTCAATAATAACGTCTTTGAAAAAATTTCCGATACGCTGAAACCGGAACAATTTTACGACCCTGTTCATCAGCGTATTTTCGAGGCAATCTCAACGCTCATCAGTCGCGGCCAAATTGCCGATCCCAAAACACTGCGCGGTCTTTTTGAAAATGATCCCGCACTCGTTGAAGTCGGCGGCGCGCAATATCTTGGCAATCTTGCCGCAAGCGTCATCACGGTCATCAACGCGTCTGATTATGGCCAGCTCATCCACGATCTGCATCTGCGCCGTCAGCTTATCTCGCTAGGCGAAGACATCGTCAACGAAGCCTATCAACAGGACCTCGACAAGCCTGCCAACACTCAAATTGAAGAAGCCGAACAAGTTCTTTTTGAGCTTGCTGAAACAGGCGAGATGAATCGCGGTTTCGTCAAACTTGAAAAATCTATGGCCGAATCTTTGCGCTTGGCCGATGAAGCCTTTAAGCGCGACAGCCATATCACAGGAATCACAACGGGCCTGCGCGATATGGATCGCAAGCTAGGCGGCTTTCAAAAATCTGATCTCGTTATTTTGGCGGGGCGTCCCTCGATGGGTAAAACAGCGCTGGCCACTAATATCGCCATTAACGCCGCCCGCGCCTATCACGAAACCAACGGCAAAGAAGGCGGCGCGATTGCTTTTTTCTCACTTGAAATGTCAAGCGAGCAACTTGCCACACGTTTGCTAGGTGATTACTCCAGCGTTCCCGCCGACAAAATCCGGCGAGGTGAGATTAAGCAAGATGATTTCAGTAAGTTTATCGAAGCGTCTAATTTTCTGTCACGCGCCCCGCTTTATATTGATGACACTCCGGGACTTTCTGTTGCCGCCCTTAGGACACGCGCACGGCGGCTGAAAAGATTGGTGCCTGATCTTAGCCTGATCGTTATTGACTATTTGCAGCTTTTGCGCGGCTCGGCCAAATCTTCTGAAAATCGCGTACAGGAAGTCTCGGAAATTACACGCGGTTTAAAGGGGCTTGCCAAAGAACTGGACGTCCCCGTTCTTGCGCTGTCTCAGCTTTCGCGTGCCGTTGAATCGCGTGAAGACAAACATCCTCAGCTTTCGGATTTACGAGAGTCAGGCTCTATCGAGCAGGATTCGGATGTGGTTATGTTTGTCTACCGCGAAGAATATTATCACGCACGCTCCGAGCCATCTCGCCGCGCTGATGAAGGCGAGGAAAAATTCAACTCGCGCTATCAACGCTGGCAAGAACGCGGCGAAGAAGTGATGAATGTCGCCGAGGTTCTAATCGCCAAGCAACGCCACGGCCCTATTGGCACAGTCCATCTGCATTTTGATGGTGCGTTCACACGCTTCAGCAACCTAGAGAGGCAATTTAATGCGGTAGAGGGGTGAGCCTTATCCTTCTTTGCGCACAAAACTAACGCTGCCGACCTCATCAAGGATTTTGGTTTCGCGATCAGCCTCGATACGCTTTTCTTCTTCTTCGCGCTGCTGTTGGGCAATTTCGTAACGTTTTTGCTCTTCAAAAAGACCAGCCAACTTATCCAAAGCTAACTCTATGGCATATTCCATTACGCCTTTTTCTTTTTCAAGCGCCTCCTTTTTCTTGAGCTGCTGCTCAAGAAAATCCCCGTAAGTCAGCCCCATATCCGGATTTTCATGCAAAAGTTCTTTTTGTTGCTCTTGCAAAACATGCTGCGCAACTATTTTGTCTTCAATCGTCTGTAATTGCTCCTGCAGCTTGGCCAACACCACTCTCTGTTCATCAACATATGTTTTTTGCAATTTTATGAGCGTAACCAAGCTTTTCATGACGCTCTACCTCACTCTTGCGGTGGCCAAGCAATACCCAAAATCTGCGCCAATTTTGTATAACCGCTCTCTATCGTATCGCTTTCATCCTTGCCCTGAGACAAAAACTGTTCAATCGGCGTATAGTAATTCATGGCTTCATCCACTTCTGCGTTGGCTCCTTTACGATAAGCGCCAAGTCGAATCATCTCGGCCATATTTTCATAAGAAGCCAAATGCCGCCGCGCCGCGCTAACAATTTCATTTTCGGAATCATTGTTACAACCCGGCATCGTACGCGAAACACTGCGCAAAACATTCACAGCCGGATAACGGCCACGTTCACCAATCGCCCGATCTAAAACAATATGGCCATCCAAAATACCCCGCGTGGCATCCGCAATAGGCTCGTTATGATCGTCACCATCAACTAAAACTGTAAACAATCCTGTGATGCTTCCACCTGTATTAACTTCCCCTGGGCCCGCACGCTCCAGCAATTTCGGCATTTCTGCAAAAGTTGTGGGCGGATAACCTTTCGTTGTCGGAGGCTCTCCAGCCGCCAAACCAATTTCACGCTGCGACATCGCAAAACGCGTCACACTATCCATCAAACAAAGAACTTGATTGCCTTCATCGCGAAAATACTCGGCAACCGCCAGCGTCATATAAGCTGCTTGACGCCGCATCAACGGTGCCTCATCCGACGTTGCCACGATAACAACACTGCGCGCCAAGCCTTCGGGGCCAAGATCATCATGAATAAACTCTTGCACCTCACGGCCACGCTCGCCGATCAATCCAATAATCGACACATCAGCCGAGGTATAGCGCGCAATCATCGACATCAAAATGGATTTGCCAACACCCGATCCAGAAAAAATGCCCATACGCTGGCCCTGACAACACGTCAAAAAGGTATTCAAAGAACGAACGCCTAGATCAAGCTTTCCCCCTACTCTCTGCCGCTTGTGCGCAGCAGGCGGCGCACTACGAATAGGCTTGTGAATATCCCCAACAGGTAAAGGCGGTCCACCATCTATGGGCTCACCCAAGGCATTAATGACACGCCCCAGCCAT
>DOBW01000155.1 GCA_003504035.1 Rhodospirillaceae bacterium
AAGCGGGTACAACACGATAGCTTTTTCTTGGAAGATTGAAATTGTCGTGCCCTTCTGGAACCAATGATCTGACTGTCGTTTGCGTTTGCTCCATCCACGCCAAAAACTTCTGGTTTGCTTGTTGCACAAGCGACTGGCGTGTCCACAAGCCTTCATCAATAGACGAAGTTAAAATCTTCTCACGTGATGCACGGCAAGCCAAAAAAATATCTTCATTCCACTTTTGCATAAAATCAGGGCCCGTAAAGCGCAAAATCTCAGCAATCTCATCAAGCAATCTCACACCGCCAGACACAGGAAACTCTACCCCATGGGTTTCACACGCCCCCTGCAATGCCTTTTGCGTAGAAAAACGCGTTTTTTCAGAGCCATTCTCAAAATCTTTAACAGCAGAAAGCGAAACATTAGCCGCCTTGGCCAAGTCACCTTGTTGCCAATCCAAAAGGGCACGCGCCGCACG
The DNA here is from genome assembly GCA_003504035.1 of Rhodospirillaceae bacterium. Lineage (GTDB taxonomy): Bacteria > Pseudomonadota > Alphaproteobacteria > UBA9219 > UBA9219 > UBA9219. The sequence goes on from DOBW01000155.1 coordinate 461, forward strand.
TAATAGCCGCGCTGTAATCAAAACATCTTCCATAGCTGATAAAATATACTAAAAAAGCTAAAAAAGGTCTTAACAGAAATCTCTTTTTTGCTTTCATCTTTTTCCCCGTATCTTTTTTAAATTACTTTTAAAGGAAGATCTTATGAAAAACACTGTATGGAAAGGCGCTGCCTTAGTGGCGCTAGGGCTAGCCTTTTTGACTTGGCACAACACAAACCTTCCGCACGCGCGCAAAAATATAGATAAAGAAACAGCCTTCGAGCGCGTCTTACGATCAAACGTTATACGTTGCGGCTATATTTTCTGGGCACCCTATCTAAGCCTTGACCCCAACACAGGTGAAAAATCAGGTTTGGCCTATGATTATATGATGGCACTTGCCCAAGATCTTGGCATGAAAGTGGAGTGGGTCGAAGAAGTCAATTGGGGAAGCTTTAAAGAAGGCCTTGAAACAAAACGCTATGATGTTATGTGCACGCCTGTTTGGGAGTCTGGGGCACGTGCGCGAGAGTTCCTTCTTACAAAACCACTCTATACCGACAAAATGTTTGCCTATGCACGCGCCAACGATGAACGATTTAATGACTCCCTTAATCAAGCAAACAACCCTGATGCTCTTATTGCCGTATTCGACAACGACATCACGCAACAGATAAGGCTTACAAAATTTCCCTTAGCGCAAGAAGCTGCCCTTCCTCCCCTAACAGATGCAGGGCAATATTTTTTACAGGTCGCAACACATAAAGCCGATATTGTTTTAACGGCGGCAACAGCAGCGCAGCTCTACAATGCAAACGCAAAGATTAAGCTAAAAGCCATTGCCGGCGGAAAAGCTGTGCGAACATTTTCCAACAGCCTCCCCCTAAGGCAAGGAGAACATGGGCTCAAAGCTATGTTAGATTCAACGCTTCACGCCCTTGTCAGAAGTGGAAAAGCAGCTGAAATTGTAAAAAAATATACTGGATATGCTTTGGATACAAACTAGAGCCGCATAGCCTTCAACATCTTTTTGGCATTATGCTTAAACATATCGAGATAGGTTGGTGCCTCTCCGTCGGGCAAAGACAATGTATCCGCATAAAGTGTTCCACCAACATGAGCGCCCGTATCTTTTGCAATTTGCTCTATTAAACGTGGCGACACGAGGCTTTCAACAAAAAGGACGTGGACACCTTCTTTTTTAATTTGTTCTATTATTTTTACAATGTCTGTAGCAGAAGCTTCGGCTTCAGAGCTAATGCCAACAGGCGCAATAAAAGTTACGCCATACGCCGCGCCGAAATAACCAAAGGCATCATGGCTTGTGATAACTTTTCTTTTCTCTTGCGGAATTAAAGCAAAATCAGCACGCATCTTGGCGTCAAGTTTTTTCATCTCAGAAACATAAGCATGATAACGTTTTTTTATTTCTTTCTTTTGCGTGGGGCGGGCTTCAATAAGGGCAACGGCTATGTTCTTGGCATAAAGCTGTCCCTTTTTTAAATCTTGCCATGCATGAGGATCAGCCAAAACTTCACCGGAAGAATGAGCGTGATGATGCCCTTCATGTGTAATTTCTAACAATCTTGGTTTCACTCCCTTGGACGCAACAAGCAATTTTGCTTTCGTGCCCGAAGCTTCAATCAAACGCCCCATCCAACCTTCAAGCTTGAGGCCATTGATGGCAACAATCTCGGCCTCAGCCACTTTTTTGGCATCTTGTGGTTTAGGCTGAAAGCCATGTGCCTCTTGCCCTGCCTTCACCAACACGGTGAGGTCGATAAGATTTCCGCCAATTTGCTCAATCATATCTCCGAGAACAGAAAAGCTAGCAACAATTTTAATTTTTTTTTCATCTTGGGCGCGCGCAGACGGCACCAACAACGCAACGAAAACTAACACATAGAGAAACAGAGATAAAAAACTTTTATGAACAGCCATAAAGACAACCTTTGATTCTAAAATAAAAAGTATGTTATGTTATAATGTAACATTCTTTAAAAAGACAAGAAAAAAGACCATGCCTCAAAAACAACTTTCTTTTTCTTTGCAAGACCGGCGCATTCTGACGCTCCTACGCCGCGCCAAAAAGCCGCTTTCGGCCTATACTCTTCTTGATCAGCTTCGTCCTGAAGGAGTGCGTTCTCCACCAACCGTCTATCGTGCGCTAGACCGTTTGCTTGCATGCGGTGTTGTGCATCGACTTGAATCGCTTAATGCCTTTATGGCTTGCGCATATCATGCAGATGATGGAGCAAAAGGCCATCTCAGCGCTTTTGCCATTTGTGCCACATGCGGCAGGGCATGGGAAATCCACGACCCAACACTCGCACGCACAATCAAAAAAATTGGAAAAAAGTTTTTTACACAACCAGACCAAGAAGTCATAGAAATATCTGGTCTCTGCGCTTCGTGTGAGAAAAAACAAAAAAATTGTGAGGACACGCCCTAACATGTTCGAGCTAAGCCTTCTCCATCGCCTTTTTCTTGCCTCTCTTTTATCGGGGCTTATAGGTCTTGTTGCGTTATGGGCGATTTAAGGAAGAATGATGCAAACCCCTCCCATACTCCTTGAAAATGTGTCTGTTTCCTATGGTCCCCATAAAGCTCTAGAAAATATATCAGGCACCTTTCAGGCGGGCTCTCTCACCGCTGTAGCAGGCCCCAATGGCGCGGGAAAAAGTTCTCTTCTTAAACTTATCGCAGGCCTTGTTCGTCCACGCAAAGGACGCATCACCCTCGCGCCGGAAATGCGCGACAAAATAGGCTACCTGCCACAATCAAGCGCCATCGCACGCGATTATCCTCTTTCCGTTATGCAAACTGTTTGTATTGGCTTTTGGCCTGAACTAGGCGACATTGCCGCCATCTCATCTTCCCATAAAAAACGCGCCCTTAAAGCCTTGGAGCAAGTTGATCTCGCCCAGATGAAGGACCGACAAATAGGAATGCTCTCTGGCGGCCAGTTTCAAAAACTGCTTTTTGCGCGCCTTTACCTTCAAGACCCGCAGATTCTTTTACTAGATGAACCCTTTGCATCTCTCGATGGAGAAACAACAGCGCGACTTATAGGGATTCTTTTAGACTGGCATAAAAAGGGGAAAACAATCATTTGCGTTTTACATGATCTTCTTTTGATTAAAAAATATTTCCCTGACTCTTTTCTACTCGCCGGAAAATGTTTGGGCACAGGTCATACGCACGTTTTATTTGAGAAAAATCTTCTCTCCTTCGATTTGGATATGGCCGAAATTATTGCACCAAAAGAGGAGAAAAAAGGATGAGTGAAATTAATCTTCTTTTTGATCCTTTTATAGATTTTGCCTTTATGCGCCGCGCCTTGGCTGCCGCTTTTGCCCTATCTTTAGGCGGAGCCCCCCTTGGCGTCTTCATGATGCTGCGTCGCATGACACTGGTGGGAGACGCTTTGTCTCATGCCCTTCTTCCTGGTGTTGCCATAGGCTTTCTTGTTGCCGGTTTGTCTCTTGGTGCCATGACGATAGGTGGTGTTTGTGCTGCCTTTATCGTTGGAGGCATGGCTGTTTTTTTAACGCGCTTTACACATTTAAAAGAGGATAGCGCGTTTACGCTTCTTTATCTTCTTTCTCTTGGAATTGGAGTCACGCTAATTTCACTAAAGGGAAGCAACACAAATCTTTTGCACCTTTTGTTTGGCAACATTCTCGCTATTGATGAAGCAACACTGGGCTTAGTAGCAAGCATTTCTGTTTTATCTCTGTTTACGATTGCTATTTTTTACAGGCGCTTTGTTATTGAAGGTTTTGATTCTTCTTTTTTAGGGGTTGTTTCTCGCGGAACAGAAAGCTGGGTTCGACAAATCTTTTTTATGCTCCTCATGCTTAATCTTGTGGCCGCCTTTCAAGCTATGGGAACACTTATGGCTCTTGGCCTCATGATTTTACCAGCCATAGCTTCTCGATTCTGGTCGCACAACATCAATGTCTTGATGCCCATGGCCGCATGTCTAGCGCTTGTTTCTTCTTATACGGGACTACTTCTCTCCTTTTATGTAAGCCTGCCCTCGGGGCCAGCCATTGTTCTGGTAGCAGGAAGCATGGGGCTTGTCTCCGCACTTATCGGTCCAGTCGGTAGTGTTCGCGCTTCCTTGAAAGAGAACCAGCAAGAAGGTTAATGTTTAAGCCCTATAGTTGAGCGGGAGGGGCTTGCATAAACATTTTTTTGAGGTTATGTAAAGCCACCTTGTCAAAGCCTTTGGCTGAAACAAGGCTTTTTATAGTCGTTTCAATTTATTTTGGAACAAGGCGCGAGGAGCGAAGTGTATTCTTACTACATAAGCAACGAGCAACAATGTTCCGAATTAAAGTCAAATGACTATAGGTGGGCGATTAGCTCAGTTGGCAGAGCAGCTGACTCTTAATCAGCGGGCCCGGGGTTCGAGCCCCCGATCGCCCACCATAAACAATCCTAACAAAATGTTTCTAGCTTCTGGGTCGCGCATTAAGCGTGTAGGGATCGTTTTTTCTTCTTCACATAAACCAATGGCGGCGCTCCTATGAGACACCGCCATTAATTTTTTCAACAAAGCTGAGTGTTTATTTATCCTGTGAACAAAGCGTGGTTGATCAAAAGATGCGTGCCAACACTCGCGGCAAAGCCAAGGAAAATAGCCCACGTCCACCTTAGATGCGACAAGAAGGTGTAACTTCCCTTGCCAATCCCCATTAGTGCAACACCAGCTGCCGAACCAATCGACAAAAGCGATCCACCAACACCTGCGGTCAGGGTAAGAAGAAGCCACTGGCCAAGATCCATTGTTGGGCTCATAGTCAACACCGCGAAGGTAACGGGAATATTATCGATAATCGACGAAAGCAGACCAACCGAGATGTTCGCAATCGTTGGACCAAGATCAGTATACATAAGCGTTGAAAGCTGACCCAGATAGCCTATCGCGCTGATACCACCAACACACAGCATGATACCATAAAAGAAAAGCAATGTATCCCACTCGACTTTTTCCAAAACACAGAAAATATCGAAAGGCTTGCGCGGCTTACATAGATTTTCTTTCACGCCGCCCGTTGCCTCATTGAGAACCTTAGAAAAAGCCCGCGTTTCAGAAGCGCGTAAGAAATAGCCGTACATCTCAAGTACACCGAGGCCCATCATCATGCCAAGAAACGGCGGCAAATGAAGGACATTATCCAGCGTAACTGTCGTAGCGATCGTGGCCAAAAACAGGCAAACAACGACATATCCACCCTTGTGAACTTCTGCAATCTTGGCTGTAGCTCTTGATTTTCTTTTAGGAAGCGTGAAGGAGATAATGAAAGCAGGAACAAGCCAGTTAACAAGCGCTGGGAAGAAAAGAGAAAAGAACTGCCCAAACTCAACCATACCTTTTTGCCAAACCATAAGCGTCGTAATATCACCAAAGGGTGAAAAAGCACCGCCTGCATTGGCCGCAACAACAACATTGATTAAGGCCCCAACAGCAAGTTTTTTTCTGTGTGCAAAGGTTGATAAAACGACCGTGCCCATAACAAGCGCTGTGGTCAAATTATCTGCAATCGGAGAAAGAAAGAAAGCAAAAGTACCTGTAATCCAAAAAACATTACGAATCGAAAGACGCGCAGCAACAAGACGTGTCCGCAAAGATTCAAAAACATTGCGCTCGACCATCGTGTTGACGAAACTCATTGCAGCAAGCAAAAAGAGGAAAAGCTCGGCATATTCAAGTAAAACATGGCGAAGCTTTTCGCTTACCTCATGCCCACGGCCTGCCTGATGAAAAGCAATGGCCACAATAATCCATATAAGACCTGCACCGACCATAACGGGCTTTGATTTACGAAGGTGAAGTTTTTCTTCACCAAAAACGAGAAGATAAGCAATAACAAAAACAATAAGTATGGCGGGTCCCGCCCAGGAGGCTGCTTCAAGCATGACGTCTTTCTTTTCTTGACAAGGTTGATAAAATTTGCCCCCTTATGAGAACAAAATGGGCTGAAATTCAAGGAAAAAGATGAAAAAAAGGCCAGAAAATA
>DOBW01000037.1 GCA_003504035.1 Rhodospirillaceae bacterium
TTTGTTACAGGATTCAGTGAATCACAAATTTTGCATAATTGCATGGGGCTTTTAAAGGTAACCTATATGACAAAATCTTTCATTTTAGCTTCATCTTCGCCGCGTCGCCTTGCTTTGTTGGCAAGCATAGATGTTGTTCCCGATAGCGTTTTACCTGCCGCGTGTGATGAAACGCCGCGCAAGGAAGAAAAGCCTTTTGATCTTGCTGTGCGTTTGGCGGCAGAAAAAGGTGCTGTTGTTGCGGCGCAGAAACCCAATGCGTGGATTCTTTCTGCCGATACAGTTGTGGGGTGTGGCCGCCGCATTCTTCCCAAAGCTGAAACGCAGCAGGATGTGCGCAGTTGTTTGTCTCTTCTTTCTGGGCGTCGACATCATGTTATGACAGGGGTCGCTCTTTATTTGCCAACAGGAGAGAAAATAGAAAAATGCTGCAAAAGCGTTGTAACGTTCAAGCGCCTTTCTTCATCCGAGATAGAAAGTTACGTCTCAAGTGGTGAGGGAATTGGCAAAGCGGGTGGCTATGCTATACAGGGTCGAGCGGCCTGTTTTGTTCGTTTTTTGGCAGGATCATATTCAAATGTTGTAGGCTTGCCTTTGTTTGAGGTTGGCCAAATGCTTCATCGTATAGGATATTTTAAATGAGTGATTTTCTTTTAACCTGTGATCGTGAAGATGGATTAATACGTGCTGCTGTTTGGAGGGACGGAAAGCTTTGCGATCTTTATTTTGATAAAATTGAGAAGCCGGATCTTTCAGGTGCTATCCTGCGTGCTAGGGCCGTACGCGTTAAATCTGAAGGTAAAGCCGCGTGGTTTGATGCCGGTCTTGAAGAAAAAATCTATCTTGAAAATATTGGCGCGTTGCGTGCGGGTGATGTGCGGGTGCTTCGTGTGCGTGCAACGCGCGGTCAGGGCAAAGCAAGTAGCGGTGTTTTGGTAGATTCTTTTGAAAATGAAGGGGGGGTGGGCCTTATCGTGCCGCCACCTTTGCCATGGCAGCGCGCGCTTGAGGATTTAAAAGAAGAAAAAGGGGTCTGTCGTTTTGCGGCGCTTGAAGATTGGCAATTAGGTAAAAAAGAGCTGGCTACGCAGGAACGTATTAAGATCGAGGCTTTAGCCAAGGAGGCTGTTCATCCAGATCTAAGTGATCTTTTGGAAGAGCTAAGTGCTTCGCGTGTTTTTTTATCGGGAGGCGGAGAAATAGTTATTGAGCAGACCGAGGCTCTTGTAGCGATTGATGTGAATGCTGGGGAGGCGTCAAATCCTACATCTGTTAATCTTGCGGCGATGCATGAAGTTGCACGGCAAATACGTTTGCGGAATCTTGGCGGCATTATTGTGATTGATGCGTTGAAAATGAAAGCGCGTGCGGATAAGTTCAAATTGCTTGCTAGCTTTAAGCGTGCGAGCGCAGGAGATCCAGCCGGCGTTAATGTTTTTGGGCTTACAAAGCTTGGTCTTGTCGAGCTAACACGCGCGCGGCGAGGCCCTTCTTTTATCGAGATAAATGAGAAATAGATGAAAAAAGAAATACAAGAAAAATGCAAAATATGTGGCAAGCCTGTGACAGAAAAGTTCACGCCTTTTTGTTGTGCGCGCTGTGCGCAGGTTGATTTGGGGAAATGGTTGGGGGGGGCTTATGCTGTCGAGACTCAAGAAGAACCTAACCATGACGAAAGCGAAGGTCTTTCTTAAAAAAAACGGCCCTCTGTGAGGAGGGCCGTTTTCTATAAAGTTACTTGTTGAAGACTTTTATTTTTTGCCTTTTTCTTCTCTTTTATTTTGGCGCTTTTCCTTCATTTCTTCGCGATGTTCTTTGCGTTTTTCTTTCATTTCCTCGCGTTTTTCTTGGTGCTTTTCCTTCATTTCTTCGCGATACTCTTGGCGCTTTTCTTTCATTTCCTCGCGATACTCTTGGCGCTTTTCTTTCATTTCCTCGCGATGTTCTTTGCGTTTTTCTTTCATTTCTTCGCGGTGTTCTTGGATTTTTTCTTTCACTTCACCTTTTCCTGCGGCCATTGGTTTTGGTTCTTCTTGGGCTATGGCAGGAAAAGAAAAGGCTATGAGCACTGCGGCTAAAAATAAGATACGTGACATGATGATCTCCATATTGTTGAATGTGCAAGGAACGAATCTTTATCATGGTTAGGGGTTCATTAACAATATGCCTTGTAACTTTTCTTATGCTAAAAAAGCGCCTCCTGATCTTGCTTTTGTGCCCTCTTTTTTTAAGTGGGTGTAGCTCTCTTGTGGAGAAGATTCCCACTTGGGACGAGGTCTTTTTTTGGAAGGAAAAGAAGCCTGCTTTTGTTAGGGAGGACATACAGGCGCATGAAAGCTGGTGTTATCGTACATTAGCGGCGGTTGATTGTTATATACAGCCGCAAGATGTTTCTCCTGAGCGCCTTGTAGGAGTTAATCCACTTCCCCGTCAGCCCACAACACGAGAAGGTCATACACGTGCGCGGCTTCAGGTCGAAGAGAATACCAAGAGGCAAGCAGAAGTGCAGATCGAAATTGAAGCTGAAATTAAAGCTAAAACAAAGACCAAGTCTAGCGCCAAACCTAACGTCGCACCTAAACTTGCACTTAAATCTGTTCCTAAAGTTGATGATGGGGCCAAAAGCAAGCCTCAATCCCTTTTGCCTTCGAAGCCCGAAGCTTCTGTTCCTGTGCGCTAAAAGAACAATGGTATATTTTTCAATAGATTAGCGCGTATTGCCGGAGCGAATAAAAAGAGCGGCATACCAAGCCTCTTGCACAGCAAGCTCATCCGGCTATAGTCCCGTCTTTACTTTCTAAGATGAGGAATCTTGATGTTTGATCTTTCTACTTTTTTTGTTTCAGTCGCCCATGCTGCTGAAGAAGTTGTTCCTGTGGCTTTAGATGTCGGTGCTGGAGATGGACTTATGCGCTTTTTGCCGCTTTTTCTCATTTTTATCGTGTTTTATTTTCTTTTGATCCGCCCACAGCAAAAAAAGTTTGATACGCAGACTAAAATGCTCTCGGCCTTGAAGCGGGGGGACAAAGTTTTTGTCGGAGGACTTATAGGAAACATTACGAAGCTTGAAGGCGATGATATTATTGTCGTTGAATTGGCTAAAGATGTGCAGGTCAAGGCTTTGCGTTCTTCTGTTACGTGTCTTGTTTCTGATATAAAGAAGTCAGTCAACGACGATAAAAAGAAATAAGGTTTGGACATATAAAATGCTTTACATTGAACGCTGGAAATCTACGCTTATCGCTTTTGCTGTTGTCTTTGGCATCCTTTATGCCATGCCTAATCTTTTGGACAAAAAGACAGTTACTTGGATGCAGGAGAACCTTCCTTCCTTTTTGCCGACCCAAACAGTCAATCTAGGTCTTGATTTGCGGGGCGGTTCGCACCTTCTTTTGGAAGTCGAAATTAACGCGGTTGTCAAAGAAAAAATGCAAGCGCTCTTGGATCAAACGCGCCGTGATTTCAGAAAAGGGAAGATTGGCTATAAGGGGCTGTCTTTGGTTTCTGGCGCGCTGCATTTCGAGCTAACGGATTTGGACAAGGAAGACGCTGCCAGAAAAATTCTACGCGAAATTGATCGAAGTTTAGAAGTGGAAAGCTCTGGCAAGTCGATGATGGTGCGGATGTCTGAAAAATCCATT
>DOBW01000108.1 GCA_003504035.1 Rhodospirillaceae bacterium
GCCTTCTTTTGTGTCATCCCAACGAAAATCAACGCGTGCCGCGCCGTTGCAACCAATCGTTTGACAGGAAAGAGCAGCGAGCCGCATAGCTTCAGCAGCTATTTCTTCGGGGATTGGCGCGGGGATAAGGTGATCGGTTTGATCATCTGTATATTTAGCTGTGTAGTCATAAAATTCCTGATGACGTGGTCTCAGTTCTGTTACGGTCAGGGCTTTGGCTTCATCCTTATGCGTTAAAACGGCAACGGTAAGCTCATGGCCAGAGATATATTTTTCAATGAGCACCTTGTCACCGTAAATCCACCCATCTTCTTCGATTTCACTTATGTTGTCCTTTGTTTTGACAAGACGCACACCAACGCTTGATCCTTCATTGGTTGGCTTGATGACAAAAGGCGGCTCCATAGGGTAACCGTTTTTGATAATATCTTCACGCGATACTGTTTTGCCTTCGGGGCAGGGAACACCCACGCCGCTGACAACAGATTTCATCAAAGGCTTGTCCATTGCGATGGCCGAGGCCAAAACCCCTGAATGGGTATAGGGAATGCCAATGATGTCCAAGAAACCTTGCATCGTTCCATCTTCACCGATACGGCCATGTAGGGCGTTAAAGATAATGCTTGGTTTACCTCCCGCTTGCTGCGTGAGCTGTCCAATAAGGCCTTGTGCATCATGTTGAACATCAATAGCCAGAACCTCGTGTCCCAGCGCTTCTAATGCTTTACAAACGGAAGCCCCGCTAATGAGAGAGACTTCACGTTCTGCGTTCCAGCCGCCTATCAAGACGGCAACTTTTTTAGGTGATTTAGTCATGACGTTGTTTCTTCTTTGAGGGGAACACCAATTCTTTTGATTTCCCATTTAAGCTCGATGCCTGATTTTTCTTTAACGCGGCGGCGTACTTCCTCGCCTAGCGCTTCAAGATCTGTGGCTGTGGCATTGCTTTCATTAATCATGAAGTTGCAATGTTTTTCGGACATGACGGCATTGCCGATCCGCAAGCCACGGCATCCTGCTTCTTCAATTAATTTCCATGCGCTGTGGCCTTCGGGGTTGGCAAAAGTTGAGCCGCCTGTTTGGACGTGTGAGGGCTGCGTTTCAGAGCGTTCTTCCAAGATTTCTTTCATGCGGGCTCCAATGGCTTCGGGATTGTCCTTTGGGCCTTTGAAACGTGCTGAGAGAAAAATGACACCTGCGGGTACATTCGAGCTACGATAACCAAGCCCCATATCTTCAGCTTTGATTGTGATAATCTCGCCATCACGCGTTACAGCACGCACATCAATGAGGATATCTTTAATCTCACGTCCATAGGCGCCTGCATTCATATGCAGACCGCCACCAATAGTTCCGGGGATACTGCAAAGAAACTCAAATTTTGTAAAACCTGCGTCATGAGCTACGCGTGCGACATTTGAATCAATGGAGCCAGAGCCTGCGACAATCATGTCCTCTTCGCAATAACAAGCCGAAAAGCGAGGGCCAAGGCGAATGACAATGCCGGGGATTCCGCCGTCACGGACCAAGACGTTTGAGCAAGATCCCAAAACAGTCAGCTCAACATCTTTGGGGGAACCTTTTAGAAAGTCTGCAAGATCCTGTTCATCATGTGGTTTGAAAAGAACTTCGGCACTACCGCCAACTTGAAGCCACGACCCAGCGCTGAGCGGTGCATTTGCCGTTATTTTGCCGCGTACAGGAGGAAGCTTTTTGAGCAAATCATCCGAAAAGGTTGGGGCTGTATCATTCATAACTTTCCTCCATTTTCTTCTAGTTTTTTTGGTAGATCTTGTGCCCAGCTCGAGATGCTTCCTGCACCCAAGCAAACAACATAGTCGCCGGATTTGGCGATTTTAGCAATCATGGCGGCCAGATCTTCTGGTTTATTAAGTGGCCATGTCTCACGATGCCCATGCGCACGTAGTCCTTCGATCAGCGTTTCGCGAGAAGCACTTTCTAAAGGTTTTTCTCCGGCAGGGTAAACGTCCGAAACGATGACAACATCAGCATCATTGAAACAGGTGCAGAAATCCTTAAACAAGTCACGCAGTCTTGAAAAGCGATGTGGCTGCATAACGGCTATGACTTTGCTTTTTTTCTCTTTGGCTTGGCAAGCGGCGGCGAGGGTTGCCTTAATTTCAGTCGGATGATGGGCATAATCATCAATGACCACAAAGTTTTCATGATTTTGTACCACATCAAACCGTTTTTTAATCCCTTGGTATTTAGGAAGATTTTCTTTGATTTTCTCTACACTCATACTTTGATTGGCTGCAAGAATAGCCATTGCAGCATCAAGAGCAATGTGTTCCCCAAATCCCCATATTTCAAATTCACCCATATCTTTGAGTGTAAATTTAGTGTGAGGTTGACCATCTTTTAAGAAGTAGGAAATATTAGTAATATCTTTAGATGGGTACAATCGTATTGCTTCTTTTTGGTAATCTTTTAAAAAGGTATCCTCTGCATTGATGACACGCAGTTTTGCAATGTCTAGAAATTTTTGATAGGCATCATAAAATCGCTTGGTATCGTATTTGTAATATTCCATGTGTTCGGGTTCTGTATTTAAGACAATAGAACAATACGGGTTACTCAAAATAAAACTTTCATCACTTTCATCGGCTTCAAAAGATAAACTGTCATTGATGTAACGAAAGTTTGAGTCAAATTCTTTACTAATAGCACCAATAAGTGCACTGTTTTGTAGGATGGCAGATAACATTGCTGTTGTGGTG
>DOBW01000164.1 GCA_003504035.1 Rhodospirillaceae bacterium
TATGGAGATGGAAAAACAACCACCGCCATCAATTTGGCTATCAGTATTGCGATGGACATGAAGCAGACAGTTCTTTTGGTTGATTTGGATCTTCGCAAACCCTGTATTCACAAATATCTAGGCCTTAATCCCGAGCATGGACTAACGGACCATTTAGCAGGTGATGCGACCATACCCAATTGCCTTGTGCGCCTTCCTTTTGAGCGCCTATCACTGCTTCCCACTGGCAAAAAACACATCCAGTCTTCAGAAATTCTCGGCTCGCCCAAAATGGCCGCGCTCGCGCATGAACTTAAAACACGCTATCCTGATCGTCTCATTATCTATGATATGCCACCTATTTTAACGCAAGATGATCCTTTGACCTTCCTGCCCCATGTTGATTCTGTACTTATGGTCGTGAAGGAAGGTGAAACGCGCCAAGACGAAGTCTTAAGGTGCCTTGAGATTCTTCAAGATGCCAACGTTATCGGAACGGTACTTAACGATTGCCTGTAAGGTTCGAGATTTTCAGCCGATCGCCAACCTTAAGACCAACGACAGAAGCTCTTCCTGCGTTAAGTTCAACAACATAAGAAACCGGCTCACCCGACTCAATTTTTGTAAGATCGAACGGCTTTCCCTGCGCAATACGCACTATTTTCCCGTTTGCTTTAATGAAAAGTATATCAAGCGGAATCTTTGTGTTTTTCATCCAAAAAAAAGCCTTCTGTTCCTCAGGAAAAACAAAGAGCATACCCTCATCCGCCGCCATAGAAGGTTTAAACATCAACCCATAGGAATGTTGTTGTTGCGTTAGTGCCTCTTCAACTTTAAAAGAAACGTTTTTTCCATCTGCTTTTTCAAAGACAATCGTCCCTCGAGAAAAAGCAGGTCGGCTTCTCTCACTCTGGGAAGTTGCAGGCCGATAGAAAAATAACGTGACAACGGCCAGAATCAAAAGAAAGAGCAAAGAAAAAAGAATGCGTTTTAACATATACGTTAGACTCTTTTATCTTGTGGGATTCTTGAAGCCACCAGCTTGGTCAGTAAAAATCTTAGAATCAAGGAAATTATAGCCAAAAGAATGACACCAAACCAAACGCGAGGCACATCATAAACACCGCTTGCACTAAAGATATAGTGCCCAAGACCAGCCTCAGAGCTAATGAACTCGCCAACCAACGCGCCAAGCGTTGCAAAACCAACATTCATTTGAATTCCAGAGAGAACCCAATAGAGCACATTGGGCAAGATAATATGACGAATAAGCGGCCACGGCTTTGTTTTAAGGCTACGCGCATAAGCCGTCAGCTCGGTCTCTGTTGCAGCTGCACCATCCGCCGCTTGCTGAAGAGCTACAAAAAAGGAGGTCAGCGTTGCCATCGCAACTTTAGACCCCCAACCAATGCCAAACCAGATCACCATCAAAGGTGCGAGTGTAAAAATCTGAATTGATCCCAGAAAAGTCAAATAAGGCCGAATAATTTTACGAAGTCGCTTGTTCAGGCTTAAAACCAAGCCAATAAACGTCCCGCCGATTGTGCCAAACGCAAGACCAACAACAATTTCCGACGCTGTCACGCCAACATCATACCACACACTTTCCAACAAAATCTCATGCTGCGCCACTTGTAAAACCTGCCAAGGCGAAGAAAACATGAAAAGACGCTCGGAATCACCTGTGACAAAAAGTTGCCATAACCCAAGAAGAATGAGTGCTGGAAGAAAACGGATCCACGAAGAATTAAAAATAATTTTTCTCATGCGCCACCACGAATAAAAGAAAGGATGTCTTCCTGCCGCGCCGCATGTGCCATACTGAAAAAGTTCCGAGCCTTACCACTTGGAACCTCGCTTGCAATCAAGCGCGTTGGCGTTTCACCTAAGACGAGAATGCGGCCGGCCAAAAGAACGGCTTCATCCATTTGATGCGTTACAATAACAGCTGCCGCGTTCAATTCCATAATCATACCGCGCACCTGATGGACAAGCTCTATACGCAACGCCGCATCCAAATGACCTAAAGGCTCGTCCATCAAAAGAAGCTGGGGCTCTCCAAGGAGCGTCCGCAAAAGGGCCAGTCTTTGCCTCTGACCACCAGACATTTGTTGCGGAAAAGAATGAATGCACTCACCGAGATCAAATTTCTCAAAAAGATTGCGCACCTTTTGAGCATCATAAGTGCCTCGCTCAGAATCAAGGCGAAAAGCCAACGTCGCATTATCAAAAGCATTCAGCCAAGGAAGAAGCCCGTGATCTTGCCGCATATAACCAAGCCGAGGTCCGGGGCAATCAATCTCTGTTGAAACGCTCCCACCTGACGGCGAGAGAAAGCCAGCAATAATATTTAAAATAGAGGTCTTCCCACAACCACTTGGCCCCAAAAGAGCTACAATCTCTCCCTCAGCCACATCCATATTGATGTCATCAAAAATGGCGCGTTCGCCAAAAGTGAGGGAGAGATTTTTTATCTTCAACATAGCTTCTATTTTCTTTCCTCAACCGCTTTTTTAGCAAAACGATTATCAACAGCTACCGATGTTGCTTGCGGTTTTTTAAGTGCACCCGAGTCAAGCCGCATCTTAATGGAACGTTGCCAATAATCGTCACGTACGACAACTGATTTTGGATACATGGCATCAGAAAGCATATGATCCACGGCTTTTTTAAGCACAACATCGCCGAGATCCGGAAACAGTTTGCGTGCCGTACGGTAAGCAACTTTACGATCACTGTAAATAGCCGTAAGGGCCTGTTGCATAGCTGTGACCATGCGCTGAACCTGATCGGGCTTTTCATCAATAACGCTTTGGCGCGTTATAAGACCTGTAATCGCCTTAGGAAGAGTCAACTTGCTTAGATTCAAAACAAAACGATTACCTTGTGTTATGGCTCTGGCAAAAGCAGGCTCTAAATCAATCGCAATATCTGTTTTGTCAGCCTGCAACAAAGCCAATTGTGTTCCCATCGCCCCTTGAACAACTTTCATGGATTTGAGTTCTGGGTGATCCCGTTTGATCTTTTCCAATTCTACATAAGCCGTAGAAGGTGCAGGAAAAGACCCGACGCGCAATCCCGCCAGTTGCTCTGGCTTTTCAATAACAGGCACTTCCGGCTTGTTCGTGTAGCCACCAAGTGCAAGATTTGTAATCAACATCGCAACGGTCTTGGTCTTGGCTCCACGCTCATTAGCAATAGCGGTAAAGATAGGATCACCCATACCGTAATCAACCGATTTTGACAAAACGGCTGCCAAGATTTGGTCATCATTTCCTACAAATTTGAGATCAATTTCTATATTTTGCTTCGCAAAGAAGCCCTCTTCCTGCGCAACATATAACGGAAGATAAAGAAGGAACTTCGCCTTCCCAAACTGCGCCACACGCACCGTTTCCATCTCGGCCCGCGCAACATGGGAAGAAAGACAAAGGCTCAAACAAAAGAATGAAAAAACAAAAAATTTCTTAAAGGTCATTTTAGGTCTCCTACGTTAGTCGTTAAAAAAAATCTCAAGGCGCTTACCCAAAGCACCTGCCGCTTTTTCCAAAGTCTGAAGCGTCACAGACTTATTTTCAGGATCGAGAAGCCTGTTAAGAGCCGCTCTGCTCGTTCCCATCATCTCTGCCATAACACCACGTGTAAGTGACTGAGAGGCCATCTCCCGCTCAATCTGATAGGTCAGCATGCGCTTAACATCATGCGCATATTGCTGAGGCCAAACAGGCGCCTGTATAAACGGATCATTAAGAGAAACATCTTGTGCGGCTTTGTTTGACCTGCCTCCTTTTCTCATAAGAAAATCCTCTTAATGGATTGCAAGCATGTATCAAAAATGGTATACTAATGCATCAAATATGATACCTTTTAGAAGTTTTGTCAAGAAAAAAGAGCCCCTCATTACTTTCACGCAAAACACGGGATACAAAAAAAGCATGAGAATGAAAACGATCAAAATAGCGCAATGGGGTGGACTGCATATTGCCTATATGCCGCTTTATATTGCGGATCGTCTGGGCTTGTTCGAAGCACAGGGCCTTAAGCCTTTCATTTATCATGCTGGAAATGATGACGTCATTTTTGACGAGGTTGCTCAAGGCCGCGCACATTTTGGAATGGGTGATCCCGTCTTCGCCGCACTAGGTCAACAAAAAGGAATTGATGCGCGAGTTGTAGCTTCCCTTGTGACAAACACTTGTATGCTTGGCATTACGCACCACGCCGAAATTAAGCCATTTTCACAGGTCTCAGGATTTGTTGGTTTGCGCGTCGGAACATTCCCAAGACCTTCCACAGCCTTCACTTTGCTCAACGCTCTTAAAAAAAGGCATAAGCGTCTTTTAAAATCCATGCAAATCGTTGAAACAGAAATTGGACAGCAAGCCTATCTTTTAGCGTCAAATAAGGTTGATCTTATTTTAGAACTTGAACCGATGGTTTCCATGGCTCTTCATCAGGGCTTACATCTTGTTTGTAATATGGGAGACTTTTTTCAAGACGCGCTTTTTACGGGTCTGACAACCTTGCACTCCACAATAGAAAAAGACCCAGAACTCGTTGCCAAAACAGTGCTTGCCCTGCAACACGCCCTCACCCTTTGTCGCACACATCCAGAAAAAGCTGTTTCTATCGGCAATGAGCTTTTTCCTGCAATCGACAAAAAAATTATGAAAGAGGCGATTCTGCGAATGGTTGATTTGAAAGGATGGCCCGAGCAAACAGTCATCAACCCTCAAGCATGGATGAATCTTCTCAAAATGAGGCAAGATGTCGGTGAGCTTGATACGCTACCGCCCTTTGATAAGGTCGTAGACAATCAATTCGCCTATGCTGCTTTAGAAAAATAAAGAAAATAACCTCAGAGCCTATTTGCCTTAGTCAAACCATTTTATAGTTGTTTCAATTAAGAATTACCCATAG
>DOBW01000112.1 GCA_003504035.1 Rhodospirillaceae bacterium
CTGTCGCTGTACAGAACCAGTTATATAAAAATATAAAACAATGGGTGCTAAAAAAATGCGCCTCCCACGCCGCCCAAGCCCACGACATAGAAAAGAGCATAATTTCATTCCCCAATAAACCCCTCGCTCAGAGAGTAAAGACCAGCGGCGAGTCTCTTCAATAGAAGGAGGTCGGTGGGATAAAATTTTTGGCAATCGCCATAATAATGTCAAAACAAGGCGCGTATGCATTTTAATGATACGCCAATTATCTTCAACAAGATTAAAATTAGATGTGTTTTCCGGCGGATAAATAACACGTACGGGCCGCATGATAGGAGCCACACCGCGCCAAAACAGGCGAACAAGAATGTCCGTATCAAAATCCATACGCCGCCCGATCTTCTCCTGTTCAATCAAGGACTGAACCGCTTCCAGAGGATAAATACGGAAACCACACATGCTGTCGGCAATTCTGAATGAAAGAGTCTCGATCCAAACCCAAATATGGGTAATCCATCGCCCAATTCTTCGAGTAAGCGGGGCCGATGAATCGTAAAGAGAACAACCACAAATAATCGTTTCTGGATATTGTTCTGACAAAACTAGAAATTCTGACAAAACTGATAGATCGTGTTGGCCATCCGCATCAATTTGAAGAGCATGGGTAAATCCTGCGGATATGGCTAGCCTCATTCCTGCAATAACTGCTCCGCCTTTTCCAAGATTTGCATCCAGTCGATGAACAAGGACATTTTGTGATGCGTTATTCAATAAGGCAAGCGCAGAGCGTGCAGGTTCATCACTTCCATCATCTATAATAAAAACGAAAAGACTCTCTTTTTGCAAATACTTAATTATTTTATCAAGCTGTTTATAGTGATTATGGCTTGGGATAATCGCACAAACTCTCATGTTCGTCCCAGCTTAATTTTTCCTGATGACATGATGCGGTCACCAATACAATAGGTGAATGTAAGTTTATCTTTTTCTCTATCTATTTGTACAGTTAGCAAAAGTATATCGTCTGGTGAAATAACTTTTTTAAATTTGATCTGAAGATCTTGGGCATATGTTTCCCCCATATCCATATAGAGACTTCCAAAACGCATGGCCCAATCAACCTGAACAACACCAGGAAGAATTGGTTTATCAGGAAAATGTCCCTCGAAAGCTTCTGACGTGCAAGCAAGTGTAAGGCCAAGAACGACCTTATCAGCTTTCTGTTCCTTTACCTCCACAGAAGGCAATTTCATGAATCCTCACAAAACAAAGCCATTATATCAGCGTCTCGGCGCTTGCCCATGGATTGGTTCGGAAACGCGTCAATGAACCGCCATAAGCGCGGAAGGCCTTCCGGATCGATGGCTTGACGAATATCTTTCCTAAGCTGCCGCCCTAATCGAAAATTTCCCACCTCTTCAAGCGCCGCTTGACCTTCATCACTTAACACTACCGCAGCGGCAATACAAATGGGGTCGTTCATAACAACAACCGCTGCTTTTTTTACAAAAGAGAGTTGTTGTAGTGCCTCTTCAATATTCAAAAGCCCAATGCGTTTTCCTTCTATCTTAGCAATACGATCCGCCCTACCCAGATGATGAAAATGGCCATCCATAGGTTCAATTAGATCAGATGTCTCGATCCAATCTTGGCTAATGAAAGGTATGTAAATTGACATCCTCCCATCGTTGTCACAGCGCATAGAAAGGCTCGGCAAGAGGCTCCATGGCTCTTCCCCACTACGCAAAGAACGCGTTGCAATTGCTCCAGTCTCCGTACTGCCAAAAATCTCAATGGGACGGATTCCAAAAATAGACTGTGCAGCAAGACTTGCCTCAAGAGACAAAGGTGCTCCAGCAGAGAGAATAAGCTGGGCTTGTTGATCTGGAGATAAAGGCTCAAGCCCACCAAGACGATCAAGATGCGCAGGACTGCTTACAATAATTGAGTCTGCGGTCAACTCTGGCAAAAGAGATTCCCATAAAGCATATGTCTCAGTCGCAAAGGCTCGTCCGGTAGCCAGTGCCCAAAGAATCTTGAAAGTAAACCCATAGACATGCTGATGCGGGACAGTCGCCAGAACCTTCCCGCCGTGCTGTTCTTTTCTAAGAATTTGGTCAATGATAGCCAACTCTCCGTCAAACATCTCAAGACTTTTTGTCACGAGCTTAGGTAAACCAGTTGTGCCAGAAGTACAAAAATCAATAACGCGAAGCGTGGGATCTAGAGGCTGCAAGCTGAAAGAGAAAGCGCCGCCACTAGCTAATTCAATCATCCCATCATCAATAAGCACATCAAAATTCTCCTGCAAAGACTCAATGACAGCCGGTTGATTTCTGGGAGGCAAGACAATACGTGCGCCAGCGTAAAGTAATCCATAAAACCCAACAATAAGATTGTAGCTATCTTGACAAACCACCGCAGCAGCGCGGCAAGAGGAATAAGCTTTCGCAACGCCCCCAACATCCGATAGAAACTGTTGATAGGTTATGCCATTCCCCCTGCGCCAAGCAACAAAGCTGCTATTATCGGGAGGCTCAGCCATTAGTGATGAGAGGGAAGGTAATGTCATGGCCGCACCATCTTTCTGACAATATATTCCCCAATGAACAGCACGCCCATCAAGAGATACGACACAAGCCCATTCCAAAGAGTCCACTGCGCCATTGTCCCCCACAGAATTGTGGAAAGCGAAACGGCAGCATTCAATAATAAAAAGACGAGCCAAATCCATGTCACACGACGTGTATAAGCTACACCACGCGGCGACAAACAAGGTTCGGTCAACCGCGCGATCCGCTCCACGGCTGTAGGAGGGAACAGGAGAGAAAAACCAAAATATGAAGCTACAGAAAGACTAACAATAACAGGGTATGCCTGAACGGCCCCCAGTTCGCTTTTTATATATAGGAGAACAAACAAAACCGTAACGACAAGAAAACCAAAGCCCCATAATTTTAAATTGAGCTTTTGACGCGTGCCGTAAAGTCTGAGACCAAGGACCATCAACCCAAGAAACAAAAAAGTCCACAGAGGCAACAAATCCATGGTGAAATAGACAATAAAAGGATAAGCGATTCCACCGAGGACCGCTAAAACAAACCAAAGGTTAGGACTAGATGATCTCATCGGATGCCAGAAGTTTTTCAACACAATCCAGAACATCGCCAACCGTACGAACGTTTTTGAACTCCTGCGGTTTGACTCGCCGTCCAGTTATGGCCTGTATTTTAACGATCAGATCAATGGCATCTATACTGTCGAGCTCTAGGTCTTCGTATAACTTAGCTTCGGGAACTACTTTCTCAGCGGGAACCTCAAACAACTCAGTCAAGACTTTTGTTATGTTTTCTAATATTTCCTGACGTGTCATTGAGATTCCTCCCGCTGCGAAATGATAAACTGAGCAAGGCTATGAATATTCGCAAAATGAGCTTTAACCTGTTCCGTTACTGAAGCAATTTTAATCCCATAGTTTTTCCGAAGGACTACGCCTAATTCAAGAGCATCTATAGAATCCAAGCCTAATCCATCCCCAAAAAGGGGCTCATTACTGTCAATCTGTTCAGGTGCGATGTCTTCTAGATTCAAAGCGTCAATAATTAGTTTTTTTAATTCAAGTTCAAGGTCATCCATTGGAGAGCATCTTTCGATAATAAGCATCAAGGTATTCCACCAGCTTTCGCACAGCTATCCCCCGCTGACCATATTGAAAATAAAAACCCTTGTCTAGGTATGGGCCAAGGACAAGGCTAAAAACAGGAGGGCTTAAAGGAACCTTCCACCAAGGCTCTCCTTTATAAAGCGTTGGAGGAATACATGTAATAACTACAGTCTGGATAGGGGCTTGTGTTAAGAATGCTATATTAGCAAACCCTCGATGAAGTTTGGGCAAGGTTCCTATGGGCGTTCGTGTTCCCTCAGGAAAAATAATTAAACAACGCCCGTCTTGCAAATTTTTTCGGCAGCTCGCCACCAGATCTTCCGGCGGCAAATCATTTCTAATATAGCCAGCAGCACGCATAAGACAGCCAAGAAAAAAGTGGTTCCAAAGCTCATGTTTAACGATACATTGAGCCCTTGGTATATAAGCCATCAGAATGACCACATCCAGCAAAGAAGGATGGTTGGCTATGACAACAGCTCCCTTACATTGGGCTAATTTCTGCCCTCCTTCAAATGTAATAGAAAGAATCTTTGTAGCTTGTAAAAGCCAGAGATAAAATCGAAACAGAACCCGCACAAGATTTTGTGTTTGTTCCTGCCTATCATGATGCGTAAACATAACCACAGGAACAATTATTGTCGCCAGCACCCCTCCCCCAACGAAGATAAAAAACAGTGCAAAAAGTTTACCAACCAGCCAAGGATATTTAGCCCATCCCATATCGCTTCCAGTGCCAACATCGATTTTGGCTATAATAATTTACCTCAAGCTCTTTTCCTTTTAAAAACTGCAAGAAAGAAAAGGCCATTGAAGTTTTTTCTTTGTTTTGATCCCCTTCATCAACGCCATCAACCGCTTGAACTGAAAAACCCTCCCCACCTTTTGTTCTCAAAAAGAGAGCGATGACAATAGAGCTATCTTCTTGGCCGTTAAACAACGCGTAATCTCTGGGCAAAGGTTCATCACAATGAATATAAAGAACAGGTTCCTCTGGTTTTTCAGCTAAACACGCTAACGCTTCGATTAACCCACAACAAAAACTTTCATCTCCTCCTGCAACAGCAATGTGCCCTTTGTTGTTGTTGTTTTCAATAGACAGCAAACTGATTAAGGCATGATGCACGGACAAAGAAAACCCCGCTGGGGAAAGCTCTTGCGACTCAGCAATGTTTTCTAATATCGATAAAGTTCGAGAAAATTCTCCGTGCCTTGAAGAAAAAACATAACGCGCTTTTTCTAGTTCAGGAAGTGAACAAGCCAAACATAAAGCGTTCCTCCCCAAAGCTGTCACCCGCCGACGCAAAAGATGGGGCAACTCTCTTGCATCACAATTATTCTCTCCGGAACCCCACCCAGCCCACGCACAGACGGTAAATCTTGCCAGAGAAATCATCTTTTATCCATTTGAAGCTTTTGCAAGAGCTTGATCTATATTGTTCTGAAGTTGAAGCACATTACGGTTATATTTGCGATGAATCTCTCCCATCCCTTCTAAGAGATTTTCTGACGAAAGATATTGAATGCTATAATTTGTAACCGAGTAACTTATAGCAACCACCGCTTTATGCCGTCTCCATCTTAACGAACAATGAAGAATGCCTGGCCTTACCTTTTCGACATGCCACCTCAAAGCCACAGCTGCTTTGGTAATGATGGTCCCCGTTTTTTCCAAAGACCCCTTGCTTTCAGCTATTGGAGGAATAGAAACTGTATCAACATTGTATATTGGTTGCGTTCTAAAACACCCCATCAACACACACACAACAACAAAAAGGCATATATATTGAAAGAATCTACGCATGGTTACTTCTCCTATAAATGAATCAGGCTCTGATAGACACAAGCCAGCAGCACGGATATTATAGGATCAATACCCCTGTGGCAATCTGGCGCGGAAAATAACAAAATGATTTACTGGGTCGTTGTAGATAGCTCTTGTTTTAATCCCCCACCTCCCTTTACCAAGTGGATAGCCGATGAAGATTATAGGGATGTGCTTAATCGTAAAAGTAAAAGGGTACAAGAGCGCTCCCTTTTTGCTAAAGGATGCCTCCGTGCCCTTTTATTTCATGTGACTGGCGAAGAAAAATGGACCTTAAGCCAAACACAGAACGGCAAACCTATTGCGACAACCTCAAATGGAGCCGCCTGCCCTTATATTTCACTTTCTCACTCAAAAACAATGATTGCGTGCGCAATATCTCTCCGTTCTCCTGTCGGAATTGACATAGAACAGCACAAACTTCGCCGTTTTCCGGACCTCGCCGCTTACGCTTTTGGACCAACCGAACAGCAATATGTAGCTAATGGAGAAATAAACGCTTTTTATAAGATTTGGACATTACGCGAAGCTCTTTCGAAAATATCCGGCAAAGGCATCATGTCAATGATCAATGGGAAAGACCTTGTCACCTGTCCACCAGATAGCGATTGTTGGATAGATCAAGAATGGAGTTTATATTATAAAAAAATCCTACCTGATTACAGTTTATCCATAGCTACACGCAAAGAGACCGACTGGAGCATCAAGAGCTTGTGTGCCGTTGACCCAACAACGATTTTGTAGGTCGTACAAAAAGAACGCACCTCATTATTTTACAACCATCGGCTGATCTTCACCCAAAAGACCATCAACCAACAGATCAATTATCGAGCGCATCGAATCCCATTTAGAAAGATCCGTTACTTTTTTACCTAAGAATCCGTCAGGTGAATCGCGATCCGCAAAACCTATAAGAGTGTCCCCTTTATAGAGAGCTAAATGTACATTACGCAACGATTTGGAGGAATGCTTCTTATATGTTGTTGCAACATATAAAAGCCTATATTCACAATCTTGGGGTATGTCTGCATAAACCTTTGTTGCAATTCCATGGCGCAAAAAGCCTTCTTTCAGAATGTATTCAAAGTCATAAGGCAAAGATTTTTTGTTCGATTGAATGCACACTTCTGAAATTTTGTATTGCTTTTTGTTGAAGGCTTGAGCCCTAATTTCAGCACAACCACTACACAGTATTAGCAACCCAAGGACGGCACATTTCATCACGGCGTTCATCATAAAATCCTCTTAACTTCTATTTTTGTAGAAATTTCTCCGCTTCCCCAAGAACTAGAGAATAGCCATAAAATACTAATGCCTGCAAAACAAGCAGACGTCAACAAAGACGGGAATTTGATGGTGAACTTCTAAATCTTAGTGCATCAGCACACCCTTATTCTCTCGACTTCTCCCCCGAAACCCTTTGACATTCACCACATCCGCGCCTTCGAACCTAACCGTCAGCTGAGGCAAAGACGCGGGTGGCGAAGAGGATGAGATATGCTCGCTGGCGCGCCTATCGGCGCTGGCTCCGCGGCACTTTCGTAAGTTCGCCCACGCATATAGAATATGTTCAGGAACTTATCCAAACTGCCGCCACACATGGCGGAGACGAAGTTTTTTCTCACATGCATAGACACCGCAAGATGTTTGCAAAAATGAAGAATCTAGCCGATCAAGACGTCAAAGGAATAGGTTTTACTCTGAACGATGAAGGTTTTGCCAATCTAAATTGGCTCGACAAGCGCGTGCACGAAATCGAAAAGACTTTGATTGAAGGCAATCCATTACCGTCAACACCCGCAACAAGTGCTCCGAACGTCCTTAAAGAGAATGGCAAGATGGCTCTTCTCACTCTATGTGAACAGTTTCCACCTCTACATGAAGCAGAGATTTTTCCGAGACTTTCAACCTTCCTTCGCAAAGCGGATCCTTTTGACGGCGACAAAAAAACTCTGCTCGTTTCCGTTTATGACGGTAGCTATATTGTTTTTGATACAGAAAACAAAAGAGTCCTTCCCTTTCGAGCCCCGAAAAGCCGCGCAGGCGTTGCCGAAAATGTCGCAAGTATTTTGGTTAATAATATCGGGTGGACAGACAATCCTGAAACGGGTGAATGGTTTGGCTGGGCTTCAACTTTTATTGACGGCACGCGTAAATGTTCTGCAAATGGGCCAACGCTTAGCAAAATAAACTCACTGCTTCAGAAAACAAAACCGTCCCGACCTCAGCCGCCTACAACTCCAGAAAAAGGGCCAAAAGCAAAACATGGTTAATTTCTGACGAAAAATATCCCGACAACCTATTTTTTGAAACAATTCCTTTAGAAAAAAGTTTTAAAAATATGGTAACTTTAAAGGGACAAAACAAGGAATAGATAAATGAGTATCGACTTTGATCTTGACCCAAATGTAAGAGTATTAAAAAAACAGGTTCCTGGATTCTCAGAACTTCCACAAAAAGA
>DOBW01000051.1 GCA_003504035.1 Rhodospirillaceae bacterium
CAAGCTACGAAAAACAACACCCGCCGCCAAAAAACTCAAAAACTTAGTTTTTAGAGGTGACCTATAGCTACTGTCTCAAATTTGGCGGCCAGCTCATATATCAGGAACTCAGGCTATGACACCTAATCGGGAAATGCTCTAGACGAAACATGCTCTGGCCGTGCGTTTTTCACGCCTTTGCCGCCATGTTTAAAAACAATTGCGCGCAAAGCGCTGCATCGGGCGTGCCCGTACGTTTAACGGCAGCTTCTGCTTCCAGCAATTCGGCAAGACGTTTCTCAAGGCGTGGCAGAGACCAGCGCCGAAGTTGACGCGTCATAGGGTCAACATTTTTCCAAAAAACAGGCGGCGATAATTTTTTGATGGCCTCACCTGCACTCGCGCCCTGCTCCATGAAGGAGCGTGCAATATGAAGCTGTGTGAAGTGGCGTTGCATGGCGCGAAAAAGGGTAACGGGAGCCGTTTGTTCGGCTTTTAAAAAATCAAGAAGCGCAACGGCGCGTGCGACTCCACCATTGGCAACGGCTTGAACGAGATCTTCAATTTCTGCGCCACCTGCCTGAGAAATAATGGCGCGCACATCCTCAAGCGTTACTTTTTCTTTTCCTTGAACATAAAGCGCTAATTTTTCCATTTCGCATCGCATCGCCATACGATCTGGTGGCAGGCTTTGGGCAAGGAGTTGAATAACGTCACGTGACGCGCTGAGCTTTTCCTGTTCAAGAAAAGCCGAGATCGTTTTCTGTCGCCCTATAGCATTTTCGAGATAACAAGGAACGGCGACCGCAATTGGTGTTTTTCTTTCACAAAGAGAGCGAAGCTTGGAGCGTGCTTGCAAAGCGCCAGCCTCGATGACAAGAACAGAATTATTGTCCGCTGAGTCTTTAAGCAAAGCCTCTATGGGTTTTGCGTTGCTTTCGATGGCTTGATAAACACGCACCAGCTTTTTGCCGCCCGTAAAGGGAATGGCGGCCATTTCATCTAAAAGCTGTGCGGTGTCGTTTCCAAGAGAGCTGCCGGAAAAAGTGCGCACAGAAAAAGGATCGCGCCTGTCTTCAACAAAGAGATCAGCCAGCTTTTCGGCGCGTTCATGCACAAGACCGGCATCAGGACCAAAAAGCAAAAAAACACGGACCTCTTGGGGCGGTTTTTTTAAGAAGGGTTCAATTTTCGAAAAAGAAAGCTTCATTCGGCAGAGAGTTCTTGTGGCACAAGAAAAGAAGGATAGCCCAGCATCGGCTTTTCTTTGCCTCTTTCGGCAAAATAGAGGCTTAAGCGATTGACAATTTGCTCGCTTATTTCTCTGAGTGCGCGGGCATAGGCGTTGCGCTGTGCGGTCACCGTTCCGTATTGTGCATCAAGCTTGCTGTAACTCACAACGCTATGCGCCTTGCCTTCAAAAAGCGTTTGGCCGCGCTTGTTCTTAAGAGAATAAGGGGCCCATATTGTGAGCTGGCTTCGTGATGCGGTGGCATCTTTTTGAATGCCGAGATTTCTTTCCGAAACAGTTAAGTTTACATGAAGTTGCGTAGTTGGTTTTATGGGCCTGCCGTTTGTATAAAGGCGATCTATCAGGTGGTTGCGCAAGATTTGCCCGTGGCGATTAGGAATGTTGTTGATGGCCACATTGTTCATGGCTTTGGCAACAGATGTCTTGACCTCTTTATGGGGACCATAAACGGGCGAAAAGCCGCAGCTTGTTACAAGAAGAAGCAACGAAAAAAGGGCAGCTTGTCGCAATAAAAGCATAAGGCTTATCCTGCTACGATGTTGACAATCTTATTGGGCACCACGATAGTTTTTCTTACCGTTTTACCTTCTAGGGCATGTTTAACTTTCTCATGCGCTAACGCAACCTTTTCTACTTCGGCTGAGGCCGTATCTTTAGGAAGCTTGATGGTGGCGCGTAATTTACCATTAATTTGAATAGCTAAGGTTACAGAAGCTTCAACAAGAAGTTCTGGTAACGCTTGGGGCCACAGCGTTTCTACCAGCGGCGTGGTATGACCCATCTGTGCCCAAAGCTCTTCAGTGACGTGGGGCAGCATGGGGTTGAGCAGGCGCACTAAGGATTCCAGTCCTTCTCTCAAAACAGCATCAGCGCCCCGCTCGCTTGCCTCAATGGTGTCGAGCAAATTGGAAAGTTCACGGGCACGAGCAACGGCTTTGTTAAAGTGGAAGCTCCCAATGTCTTTTGTGAAGCCATCGATGGTGCGGTGAATGCCTTGTCGAACGGTGAGCATTTTTTCATTTAGCTTTGTGGGCATTTCCATGCCTTTAGGCGACATCGGGCATTTGGGGTCAGTAACCGAGCGCCACAAGCGATTAATGTAACGCCACGCGCCTTCCACGCCAGCGTCTGACCATTCGATGTCACGTTCAGGCGGGCTGTCTGAAAGCATAAACAAACGCGCTGTGTCCGCGCCATAAAGGTCGATGATTTTTCCTGGATCAATGACATTCTTTTTGGATTTGCTCATGACCTCGTTGCGGCCAATGGTTACGGGCTTGCCTGTTGCGATAAGCGTGGCCGTGCCGTCCGTGTTCTTTTTGACTTCTTCAGGATAAAGCCAAGTGCCTTTTTCGTCCTTATAGGATTCATGACAAATCATGCCTTGCGTAAATAGGCCAGTGAAAGGTTCGTCCACTTTAACATGGCCTGTTTGCTTCATAGCGCGGGTGAAAAAGCGCGAATAAAGAAGATGCAAAATGGCATGTTCAATACCACCAATATATTGATCAACCGGCAACCAGTAATCGGCCGCCT
>DOBW01000137.1 GCA_003504035.1 Rhodospirillaceae bacterium
TTTTTTGTCGTGTGGTGAAGGAGGTAGAGAATAACATTTCTTTTGACGGTAGCAACCGTTTTTGCTACTTAGAGCCCCTACCTAACATGTCGGAGCCTAAGCTCCAAGTGGGGAAAACACGTGATAAAAGCAGTTTTATTTGATATGGACGGCGTGCTTGTGGATGCCAAAGAATGGCATTTTAACGCCCTTAATCAAGCCTTAGGGCTTTTTGGCTATCGCATTGATCGTTATGATCACTTGGTGACCTATGATGGTTTGCCAACAAAAAGGAAG
The DNA here is from genome assembly GCA_003504035.1 of Rhodospirillaceae bacterium. Taxonomy (GTDB): domain Bacteria; phylum Pseudomonadota; class Alphaproteobacteria; order UBA9219; family UBA9219; genus UBA9219. The sequence goes on from DOBW01000137.1 coordinate 277, forward strand.
TTGAAGATGCTTTCTCTTGATGCGGCGCTGCCTGAATCGCTTCATGGTTTTATTAATGATCTTAAGCAAAACTATACAACGGAACAGATTTTTAAATCTTGTCGTCCGGAATTTCACATACAATATGCTCTTTCGAGATTGAAGCAAAAGGGATACAAGTTGGCCGTTTGTTCAAACTCTATCCGTCCTACGGTTGCGTTGATGATGCAGCGTTTGGAGCTTGCGGATTATCTTGATTTACAAATGTCTAATCAAGATGTGAAAAAGGCGAAGCCTGACCCAGAAATCTATAGTACGGCGATGAAAAAGCTTGGTGTCAAACCTTGTGAGTCCGTTGTTGTTGAAGATAATCAGCATGGTATTGAATCTGGCCGCGCCAGTGGTGCCCATGTTTTTGAAGTTCGCAATTCTTCACAGGTTCGTTTGGAAAATATATTGGCTTTTATTGACAATCTTCCCGAAGCCTCGTGTTCGCAGAAAAAGGTTGGATAGTATGACGTCTTCTATGAACGCTCAGGTTCTTTTTCCGATGGCGGTGGCTCCGGCTGTTGCAGAGAAAGTCTCCGCTAACTATCCTTTTCCTCTTATTGACATTCAGGGCAAGCCCCTTGTTGAATGGGCGGTAGGGGATTACAAAGGCCATCCCGATATTACAAAAAACATCTTTGTCGTAAGCAAAAAGGACTGCAAGGAGTTCTTTCTTGATGACACCTTGGGCCTTATTTCTCCTCAGAGCGTCATTGTTCAAGCTCAGGGTGTAACGAAGGGGGCTTTGTGTACGTGTCTTTTAGCTGTTGACCAGATTGATGGCGATAAGCCGCTTATCATTGCCAATTATGACCAGACCTTTTTTGGTAAACTGTCTCCTTTCTTGGACAAACTTATGGCAACCGATGCTTCGGCTGGGGCGTTGTGCTTTGATTCTGTCCATCCGCGTTGGTCTTTTATGCGGTGTGATGATAAGGGCGCGGTGATGGAAGTGGCTGAAAAACGTCCTATAAGCAGGCATGCTATTGCGGGTGTTTATTATTTTCGCAGCGGCAAAGAGTTCATAGATCATGCTCAGCGCCATATCCTTCGCGGTGCAACAGCGCGTGACAGCTTTTTCATTGCCCCTGTTTTGAACGAATATATTTTGGCAGGTGCTTCTGTTGCCAAGGTTGATGTCGATCCAAGCCTTTATGTTTCTTTTTATACAGAAGACACTGTGCGCAGATATCAAGGGCAGCGCACCTATCCCATGCCAGATCAGGAAACGGCATGAAGCTCGCCAAACTTTCAGATATGACTGGCGGATGGTTCGTCGGTGATTTTGATCCTGTTATTGCGCATACAAAAGAATTTGAAACAGCCATAAAACACTATAAAAAAGGGCAAAATGAAGCCAAACACTATCATGTGCGTGGAACCGAGATAACGGTAATTGTTAAGGGGCGTGCGCGTATGATGGATACAGAAGTATCCTCGGGCGACATTGTTCTGCTTGAACCGGGTGAAGCAACTGGTTTTGAAGTTCTTGAGGACACCATTACATGTGTGGTGAAATTCCCATCTTTGACAAATGATAAGTTCATCGTGGAATCGTAAGAGCGCTGGCGGCAAAATGGTTTTTTGAGAGGGCTACTTTATGACAAGTCAAAAGAGTCAAATAGAGGGAGAATTGAGCCCCTTTTATCTAAAAATGATTTTCTTTTGGATTTTTACGTGCGCCTTTGTTTCTCTTGAACCAGCTCTTTTTGATATTATTTTTCCGCCGCTTGCCTTTTTGGTTGTTGCCAACAATCGTATTTTTGTGTCCCGTCAGCTGGGTTTTCTTTTTCCCTGTCTTCTTCTTTTTCTAGTTGCACAGTTGATGTCTATTCTGATAGCACATGATCTTGAGCGCGCTATTTCTTTCTCGGCCATTACAATTTATATGTTTTTTATGGCTTCTTTCATTGGCCTTATTGTCTCGAACTTTGGTTATTCCGTTGTTGATAAGATTATGCAGGCATATCTGGTTGCAGCTCTTATTTCAGCTGTGATTGGCGTGGCGGCCATTTTACATTTATTGCCAGGATCTATTCTCGATAAGGTTTCTTCCTATGATGTAACGCGTGCGCGTGCTTTTTTTAAGGACCCCAATGTTTATGCGCCTTTTCTTATGGGAGGGCTTATTTATACCGTTCATCTGTTTTTTACACAAAAAGCGCGCCGTCTTTTGTGGGCTGGCGGTATTTTCATCTTGATGTTTGGTATTTTGGTTGGCTTTTCTCGTGCTGCTTGGGGTGTTTCTTTGTGTGCGTTGGGGATTTATTTTGTTTTGTCTGCTATGGCTGATCGCCGGTTTAAGCAACTTCTAAGTTATGCTGTTTATTTTGTGGTTCTGCTTTTTATAGGCGCAATTTTACTTGCGTTCTTTTCTCAGGAAGCTCAAATCGCAAACTTTATTGATCAGCGGCTTTCTTTGCAGGCTTATGATCAAGATCGTTTTGCTGTTCAGCGTGCGGCCATTGGTGCGGGTTTACAAAGCGTTATTGGAATTGGTCCTGGACAGTCGGAAAATGCTTTTATTGGGCTAATTAGTCAGGGGCAAACAACAGGGGCAACACATAGCCTTTATGTGCGCGTTATCGCCGAGACAGGTGTTTTGGGAATGATTTCTTTCTTCGGGATTCTTTTTGTCACGGCACAAAAATCAATCAGCCTTTGCTTAAATGGCAAGCCTCTTTATCGTAAGCTGCATTGTGTTTTTGCTGCTATTTTCTTTGCGACACTGATTAATAGCGTTGTCATCGACAGTTTGCACTGGAGACATTTCTTTATCATTATAGGCATAATTTGGGGGCTTTATTTGTTTAATGAAAAGTCCCTAGAATCCGAAGCGAAGAAAAACAGGAAAGTTATTTAAAGAAATCTTTCCGGCTTTAACGGGAACAGTTTGGCCTACGGCATCGGTGACATGTGACGGCGTTTTCCTTGATATTTTTTTGAGAGAGAAAAGAAGCGGTGTCTTGCTTTCTTTTTCACGCCAAACAACAACAATTTTCTCTTTTTTGTTTTTAAAGGAAAAGCCTTTCACGCCGCGCGGAAGGTCTTGGATAGGTGTGCCTTGGCTGTCCCCTAAGAGCCGTTGAATCTGGAAATAAGCGGCATAAACAGGTTTGGGGTAGCCCCAAAAATCGCGCATGCCAAAATGTGCCTCGGCTTCTTCGCGTGAATCTGTGCGGTCTTGATAATTATACCAGAATATTTTTTCAACATTCTGTGAGCGGGCTATAACGCAAAACTTCGTCATAAAAGCGACGGAGTCTTGAGGAGAGAGGCCTCCTGTTTTTTTATTTTCTTCGGGATAGCCAAAAAAACGATCAGGAGAATTGCCAAGATGTGGTGCTCCTACTTCTGTAATCCAGACAGGAAGATGGGTGCCGTGCTTTTTTTGAAGCTTTGCTGTTTCTTGAAGTAGATCTTCTAGCCATACATCTGGCGAAATGAAATCGGGCCAAGCGTAGGGATGAAGCGAGATAACATCAATATTACGATAGCCCTTATTTTCAAAAAATTCGGTCACTCCTTCTGCGTCCGCGCCAACAATTTGATAGATAAAC
>DOBW01000203.1 GCA_003504035.1 Rhodospirillaceae bacterium
TAATTGGCCAGAAGGCTTTTGTCGTAGTGACATAGGCTGGCGCGCGGTGGAGCGTGAGAAGAACAAACGCTAATCTCTTAAATCTTCGAAAAATTCTTTTAAGAGTGCTTCACTTGCTTTTTCTTCAACGCCGCCGACAACTTCTGGCGCATGATGACAAGTCGCTTGTGTAAAAAAGCGAGCGCCATATTCAACGCCCCCGCCTTTAGGATCATAGGCTCCAAAAACAACCTTCCGTAAGCGCGCAAAACTGATCGCCGCCGCACACATCGTGCAAGGCTCCAACGTCACGTAAAGATCGCAATCATTTAAACGTGGGCTACGACAACGCGCAGCAGCTTGGCGGATAACAAACATTTCGGCATGCCCTGTCGGATCAGACATTTCCTCAGTCCGATTGCCGGATTTTGCCAAAATTTCACCCGTTTTATTGACAAGAACAGCACCGACAGGAACTTCCCCACGCTCAGCAGCGGCTTTGGCCTCTTCTAGGGCTATCTGCATAAAATCGGAAACAAAATCGGGCATGGGCAAACGCCTCTCCTTGGATTATGGTGACTTCTATGAAAATAACCGAAAAAAATGAACACCGTGTGAAAACATCATACGAGGGTGAGAGACTGGCAAAAAAAATGGCCCGCGCAGGCATTGCTTCCCGCCGTGACGCCGAAAAAATGATCGAAGCGGGCCGCGTCACCGTGGATGGCACAAAAATAACCTCACCAGCTCTGAATGTAACAGAAAAAAACATCATAACTGTGGACGGCAAGCCTCTTGGCAAAGCCGAAGAAACGCGTGTTTGGCGTTATCACAAAAAAGCCGGCGCACTAACCACCAACAAAGACCCCCAAGGCCGCCAAACAATTTTTGAACTGTTGCCTCGGGGCCTCCCCCGTCTTATGACGGTAGGAAGGTTGGACTTCAACACCGAAGGGCTTCTTCTCCTCACCAATGACGGCGAACTTGCACGCCATTTAGAGTTGCCACAAAATGGATGGCTGCGACATTATCGCGTCCGTGTTCATGGCACTATTAAGGCTGAAAAACTCAAAAATCTTGAAAAAGGCATCACCATCGAGGGCGTTCACTATGAACCGATAAAAGCTGTCCTTGAAAACGAAAAAAAAGAAGGAGCCAACCGTTGGCTTAACGTTACAATCAAAGAGGGGAAAAACCGTGAGGTTCGCAAGGTCATGGAGCATATAGGGCTGGACGTAACACGCCTGATACGCGTTTCTTTTGGTCCCTTTCGATTGGGAAAAATTCCACGCGGAAGTTTGGAAGAAATTCCCATGCGCGCCCTCAAAAGTTCTCTTGGCAACTTTTTCAAAAAAGAAGATTCATGAGAATAACAGGAGGCACACACCGCACGCGGCCCCTACGCGCACCAGAAGGTCTCATAACACGGCCAACAACGGACCGCATCCGCGAAGCTTTGTTCAATATTCTCTCCCATCGTGATTGGGGGGCCGATCTTGGCAAAATGCCTGAAAGTCAGATCGTTTTGGACGCTTTTGCTGGAACAGGCGCATTGGGGCTGGAAGCTCTCTCACGCGGGGGCAGTCAAACCATTTTCTTTGAAAAAAACCGCAAGTCCCTGAAACTTCTTGAAGAAAACATTTGCAGCCTCAAGCTAGAAGAACAAAGCACAATCCATGCGCTTGACGTAACGCACCCTCTCGAAGCTGAAACAGCCTGTTCACTTATCTTTCTAGACCCGCCCTATCACAAAGATTTAATCCCTCAGACCTTGGCTGCGCTAGAAGAAACAGGATGGATTGCGCCTCATGCGCTCATTGTTACAGAAACGGCCAAAGGCGAAGCTTTTGAAATTCCACCTTTTCTTCAGCCCCTTCTGGAACGACGTTATGGGAATACCGTTTTAACTTTTCTAGAAAAAAAATAAGCTGCTTAACTTTTTCTTAGTTTTTCCTAACCGTCTATTAGTAAAAAACTCTGTCTTTAAGAGCTTACCTTCACTTCCTATTAATCATAATTGCCGCATACTTGGGCCACTTTTCTCAAGTGGGAATCCAAGATGTATGTAGATCTCGCCCTTTATAACAATATCGTTTTGATCCTTGCCGCCTTTGTCATGGTCCTTGCGGCCCTGAGCGATGCAATGCGCTTTCGGATCCCCAATCTCGCCTGCCTGATTCTTATGGTGATGTTTCTCCTATTTGGTTTGACAAGCGCCACCCCCATTCCTTGGCTTGAGCACCTTCAGGTATTTGCGCTCATCCTTGGTGTAGGCTATATTCTGTATCTTAAAAAATGGGCTGGTGCCGGAGATGTCAAACTAATCGCCGCCATTGGTCTTTGGGCTGGACCTTCTCTTTGGGGTCCATTCCTTTTCATCACTGCCATTTCCGGAGGGATTCTCGCTCTGGGCATTGGCGCCTTGGCGTTTTTCAAAGGACGTGCTTCCTCTCCCAAGGGTAAGCACGCTTGGACGAAAACACCAATTCCTTATGGCGTGGCCATCGCTCTTGGTGGGTTATGCACGCTTGCCCTTCTTTCTCACCCCGAACTTCTCGCGCGAAGTTAAGGAGTAACGCTCATGCAAACGCGAAAAATTGTTCTTTTGCTGGTTGCTTTGCTCATTGCGAGCGGAACAGTCCTTATAGCACGCGGTATGCTTTCCGCGCCCGATGGTGCGGCAAAAGTTGATAATGTCATACAAACAACAACAGAGATTCTTGTTGCTGCCGTTGATCTGCCTGCCGGTACTATGGTCAAGGATTCCGACCTTAAATGGAAGGTCTGGCCACTTGAAGAAGACATGTCAAACTTCGCTGTAAAAGGTAAAGTTCAGATGTCAGACTATGCTGGAAATGTTGTCCGTTACGGTCTGCGCACCGGCGAGCCTATTCAGGTAGGCCGCGTTGTCAAACCAGGAGAGCAAGGCTTCATGGCTGCTGCTTTGGCACCTGGCATGCGCGCTGTTTCTATTGCTGTCACACCCACAAGTGGCGTTGCCGGATTTATCTTTCCGGGAGACCGCGTTGACGTCATCGTCACACATGAAATCGGTCAACAAAGCGACATCAATCCTTCTAACCGCAAGGTTAGCGAGACAATGTTACGCAACATTCGCGTGTTGGCACTCGATCAAAAAATGAGCGACCAAGTCACCGAAGCCAAAGTCGCACAAATTGTAACGCTCGAAGTAACGGGCAAACAGGCTGAAACAATTGCTCTGGCTGGTGAGATGGGTGCCGTTTCTCTGGCCCTTCGTTCTATTGCAAACCTCCCCACGGACGGAAACAATAAAGCCATTGGTATGCTTTTGGATACAGAGCCACATGAAATGACATGGGACAGCGACATTTCGCAAGTTCTGCCGCGCCCCGCCAATCGATCTGGTGCCGTTCAAAGAATCAAGATCATCAGAGGACAAGAAACCACCGAAGCCGTCTATGATTTGACGCAGCCATGAGGAAATTAACGATGCGCGTTTTCCGTTCTTTTTTGCTTGCCCTTTCATTAGTCTTGCTGACATCAATGTCATCGATGGTGTATGCCACGCCTCAAATCAAGACAAATAAAACAGCAACAGGTGTTATTTCTATCTCCGTAGGAAAAAGCATTGTTGTCAAACTCGGCGCACCTGCTGCAACCGTTTTTATTGCCAACCCAGATGTTGCTGACGTTCAAATAGCCTCCCCAAGACGCGTCATGGTTCTGGGTAAAAAAACAGGGGAAACAACCCTTCTCATCAGTGATGATTTTGGCCGCGTTCTTGCCAATCACACAATCGTTGTTTCACAAAACATCAATGATCTGCGGCGTTCACTGCGCTCTATTGCGCCTCATGATGACATTAACGTCAGGCCTATTCCTAATGGTCTTATCTTAACCGGCAGCGCTTCTAATGCTGCCATCGTAGAAGATGCAAGACGCTTGGCCGCACGTTATGTTCCCGTAGAAGGTGGCGACATCATTAACCGCATTAAAGTGCATGCCAACAACCAAATTCAAATCCAAGTGCGCTTTGCCGAAGTCTCACGCGAGGCCGATAAACGCTTTGGTATTAATTGGGAAAATGCCCTTAATGCAGGAAGCTTTGTCTTTGGTCTTGAAACAGGATCACAATTTTTCACAAGTGTCGGTTCTGCCATAACACGTACAACGGTTGGTGATGATCTCAACGATGCCCTTAATTTTGGCTTCAATGACGGCAACGTCAGCGTCAATGGTATGATTGATGCGCTAGCCAAAAATAATCTCGTGACCATTCTTGCTGAACCAACATTGACAGCAATGTCCGGCGAAACAGCAAGCTTCTTGGCAGGTGGTGAGTTCCCTATACCTATTCCTAATGGCGACAACATCACGATTGAATGGAAACAATATGGTGTCTCGCTTGCCTTCACACCAACGATTCTGAATGGCAACCGCATCAATCTGCACGTCCGCCCCGAAGTGAGCCAACTTTCAGAAGTAGGCGCTGTAACACTAAGCAATATCTCGATTCCTGCGCTCACAACACGTCGCGCTGAAACAACAGTTGAGCTTGGAAGCGGTCAAAGCTTCGCCATCGCAGGGCTTCTCAACAATAACCAAACACAA
>DOBW01000182.1 GCA_003504035.1 Rhodospirillaceae bacterium
TTTTGGGTGTTCCAGCTGTTTTAGCGCTAGCTACTCTAGCTGGTTTATTTAGGTCGTTTATTCTTTTTTGTATCGCGGCTACTTTTGCTCTTACCTCAGGAAGGGTGGTTAGGGAAACAAAGTTTTCTTCGGCTTTCACAAGGGCTTCAGGCGCAATTTTTTGGAGATAGGGGATCAATTTCTTTGTGTAGGGATTATCCCTGCCTGCCAGCAACGCAAACGTAGCCGCTTTGGTTAGATCAATGCCAACGCTGCCTTTACCTGTTGCGTGCATATAGGCCATATCAGAGAGGAGCTGCTTACTTCCTTTGTTGTCTAAAAGATTGTTGTTTTTGGCAATCTCTATGCCCCAATCGATAATTCTGGCAGCGTCTTCTGAGGCGGTCTTTTTCCCTAGCTTGAGCAATTCTGCTGAAGCTTCTTTGGCTGTCCATATTTGTGTTTGGGGGCCAGCTTTATTGGCATTTTGAAGCTCTTTTTGCCTGTCCGTTGATAAAGCGTTGAATCCGTCCACGCTTAGCACTGTTTTAAAAGCTTCAGGAACAGGTTTGTTGGCAACGACCATTTTGGATGGTGCTTTAGATTTAGGCTCACCAATTTTTTTATCGGCAAGCGATGTGTCTTTTTTGATTTTTTTGATTTTACCTAGTTTGATTAGATCAAGCATGTCTCTGGCGAGCATGCGACCTACGGTTGTTTTCCTTAACAGGTCATTTTCTTTGGCTATTTCAACGCCCAATATAACAAGATTAACGCCATCATGCGTTGTCCCTGTAACTTTGCTTTTAGACAAAGCAAAGGAGGCTTCCTTTAGAAAAGACATTTGAGCATAAGGTGCCATCTTATCGAAGTTTTTAGCTTTAGCCTGATGTTTTTTAGAAAGCGCGTTGAGGCTCGTTGCTCTTATTAGACTATCAAACCCCTTTTTATGGGAATCTATTTTTTCTAAGTTCGCCCTTATCGGTTCTTTTGTATCTGTTCCATGTGGGATAAGGCGTTTGCCTTTTGTATTGAGAGTTGCTTTAGCCTGTGTTTTGATTCGTGGGGCTGGTGCTGTTATCGGCGCGACAAAAGCCTTTTTCGCCAAATATGTTGGTATTGACATCCTTACGGAGTTAGGGGGGGCGATCTTATGACGTTTTGTTTCCTTTTTCTGAGTAAGATCAGAGGTTGTGCCACAAGCAGCAAACACTGATGCTATTGTGAAGAGCGCGAAGAAGGCTATTTTTCTGTTAAAGACAGCACCCAATGCTTTGCGCGGCAAGCTTATCAGGCGAGAAGCCAAGCTGAATTGTGTTTTGATGCGTTTGGTTTTGACGCGTTTTTTTCTTTTTTTGAGGAGATCAAATTCTTCCAAGAAATCATTGGGAGTAAAAAAATCATCCATGGTCGCTGCATGACTAGACATTGAGTGCTCCTTTTAATCTCGGAAATATAGTCGTTTCAAATCTAAAAATTATTCTTTTCACCTTCTCCTCCCGCACTTTTTGCGCGGGAGGGAAAGTAAGAAAGACATTAGCCTCTATTAAAGGCGCGTTTAGTGAATGCTGTACGTGCAGCGGGATTGGTGCTTGCTACACGGAACGGCATTTTAATATATTTACCGGCATCAGAATTTGGACCACATTCTGAACCACGGCATCCGCCATTGCCGCCATTCTTATTGACGTTTTTGTTCTTATTGACGTTTTTGTTCTTATTGACGTTTACGTTCTTGTTTTTAGCGCTAGCGGCAGAATTAGATGAAGAATTAGATGAAGAATTGGAGCTAGCATTACCACCAGCGCCACCAGCACCGCCTTTGGCAATAGATTGGGCATCACCACCTTTTGCACAAGATTGTGCGTCTCCGCCTTCAGATGCAGAATAAGAACCTTCGGAATAAGCTCCACTATTGCCGCCTTCATTTGAAACATTTGTTGTCTCGTTATACGAGTCTGGCTCATAATTGAGACCTAAGGCTGTTGCTCCTGCGCCAACGCCAATAGCGCCAAGGCCTTCACCAATATCTTTGATGCCGCCAGTAACAGTTCTAAATGGTGAGCCACTTACAACGGGTTCACCGTTCATGGCGCTTATGTTGCTTTCAGAAACAGGCGAACGTGCTATGACTGTAATTTGTCTTTTGGTTGCAGCATCTTCATCAACTACATAACCAGCAATTACTCTTCCGCCAGCATCTTTCACAGGCGTTTCTGTAATTGTCGTTTCTGTAATTGTTGAGGCAGTTGTTTCTGTTTTTTCCCTATCATCGCCTTTTTCTGGCTCGCCTTGTTTTGGGTTTCGAACTTCTACAGCTCTAAGGGTGCTTTTGCTGCCACTTGCTGTTGTTCTCTTTATTGTTTTTGTTACCAGAACATCATTTTTAGGAGCCATTATCATTGGCTCGCCTGTAGCAGGGTCTAGAAGAACTAGAGCTGTTGCTTTCGGGTTCGAAGCACATCCTGAAAAGATGGAGGCTGTGGTAACACAGAGGCCAAGAGCGGTAGATTTAAATAAAGTGGATTTTTTCTTCTTACGGATAGACATGTCTTTAATCCTCTCGGGGTTTTAATTGGGTAATATGTACATAGGTTATCAAAAATAGTGGCCAGACAATAAAATACAAGAGAAATAAACTTAACTTTTTTACTTTCATTACACCGTGCTAAGGTTAGTTTCTTTTCTGTTGAATGTGTTTATAGTTAACAAACTATATGATGGGAAGAAAAGTGTAGGCGTAAGGCAGATATAGTGCTTATGGCCTAAAAACTGTCCGGTAAGGGGGCCTGAGCAAGGCGGGCTTTATGGTTAAACCATGTGCGGCCATCCGCTGTGTAAAGCAGATAAAGCGCGTACGTTTGCAATCCCAGATCAGGAACGCTTGGTAAAAACCCGAGAAGTCCCTGATCGGAAGGCATCATTGTCCACAAAGCTTGAAAGATCAGATTGACAAGAATACTTAGCCGCGCCCAGTTTTTTCCTTGGCCAATTTTAAGAATAACCAAAACGAGGGAGAGAGCTATCAAGGCATAGCAGGCAACGGAGATCTGCATCATGGTTGTTGCAGAAATGGAAATCAGGCCTTGAAATTGCGTGGCCATTAATGCTTCAAATTTTTCCAAGTCGCGATACGATTGATAAATACCAAATAAACAAAGCCATGCTGCCCACGCGCTTAAGGCCCATTGAGCATGAAGAATGGCCTGTGGTTTTGTTATTGTTTGATAGCTGGGGCGTGGATTTTCCATAACTTTTCTATCTTAGCGAGTTAGGTTCATTTGTGGAAGAGGGTATAAAAAAAACCGCCTTTAGGCGGTTT
>DOBW01000173.1 GCA_003504035.1 Rhodospirillaceae bacterium
GTCTCTTGATGAAATGTTGGGTCTTTTGCCACAGGAAGAGGTTCGGCAAGAAGGCGAACTGGCGGTTGTTCCTGATGACAAGGCTTTTGCTGATCTAACGCGCAAAATTATTGATGATGAAATCAGTAACGGCGAAGGGTGTAACTTTGTTGTGCCACGTTTTTTTCGGGGCCGCGTTGCAGATTTTGGTTTGGATAAAGCGCTTTCTGTTTATCGCCGTCTTTTAGAAAATGAATATGGTTCCTATTGGACCTTTCTTTATTTTACCGGCGAGCAATATTTTGTTGGGGCTACGCCAGAGCGTCATTTTTCTTGCCAAGGTGGCCGCGTCAAAATGAATCCGATCAGCGGGACTTTCCGCAAGATGGAGCATGAAGAAGTCTCGGCCCTTCCTGCGCTTAGTGCTTTTTTGGGCAATCAAAAAGAAATCTTTGAACTTTTGATGGTTGTGGATGAAGAGCTTAAAATGATGGCGGAGGTATGTTCGGAAGGTGGGCAGGTTGTCGGGCCGATGATTAAGGAAATGTCCAAGCTGCTTCATACCGAATATGTGCTGGCGGGAAAATCAACGCGAGATGTCATTGATATGTTGCGGATTAGCATGTTTGCCGCCACGGTTGTGGGCTCGCCCGTTGAAAATGCGTGTCGCGTGAATGTTCGCCACCAGCATGAATCGCGCCGTTATTACGGCAGTGCCTTGGCTCTTTTGGGGCGGGATGAACAGGGAAATGATACGCTCGATTCTCCCATCACCATTCGCATGGCAGAAATTGCGCTTAATGGCTGTTTTGAAATTGGAGCTGGCTCAACGATTGTGCGCGATTCAGATCCTGCGTCTGAAACAGCCGAGACAACGGCCAAAGCGCGCGGGCTTTTGGCGGCGCTTGGTTTTTATGGCGGAGTTAAAGAGTCAGCCTATCGTTTGGGGGTGCAGGTTTATGGAGAGGATATGATGATCCGCTTGTCCTCGCGCAATGCAAAATTATCGCGTTTTTGGATTGAACAACAAGATGAAAACCGCATGCCCGATAAAAGATTAATCGGAAAGAGCGTGGTGATTATTGACAATGAAGACAGCTTTACGCGCATGCTGGCCCATATGTTGCGGGCATTGGGCATGGTTCCAAAAATTATACGCAATGAATCTTTTGATCCCGCGTGTGATGAGGCAGATGTTGTTGTGTTAGGCCCAGGGCCAGGCGATCCGCGTAACAAAAATGATAAACGTATTGTGCGCGCTTCAAAATGGTGCCGTGATTATGTGGAATCGGGCAAACCTCTTTTGTGCATTTGTCTAGGTCACCAGATTTTATGTGATGTGCTTGGCTTTTCTTTGGAAAAGAAAAAGAATCCATTTCAGGGCGCACAAGAAGTTATTGATCTGTGGGGCCGACCTGAGCGCGTTGGTTTTTATAATGCCTTCACGGGCATAAAGGGGTCTGTACCGGATGTGGAAATAAGCTGCGATGAAAAGACGGGTGAGATTCATGCGCTGCGCGGCAAAAGTTTTATTGGCCTTCAGTTTCATCCTGAGAGCATCCTCACCACCAATGGCTTGTCCATCGTGAGGGATGTGATGGTGCGATTGGTGTAACTTTTCTTTTTGGTTAATTTTAGGGCTGCATGATAAAATCTTATTAGGTTATTTGAATTTGAAAGGATTGAAGATATGAGACATGAAGATAGGTTTGTGAACGCAATTATCGTTGTTGATTCCGAAGAAACGACCCATGATTGGAATGGAGACCCGAACCTTTTAAGCGCTTACAAAAAATCACTACACGAAATTCTCTTACCTTATGAAAACCAATTTGATAGGGGCCTGCCTAATGTTGTTATGATGACCACACATCAGGCTATGGACGAACTGACACCCAATAATGGTGATATTACAAAGCCGTTGCTTGTTATTGTTCATGATGAAAGGAAAGAGAAAAAATTTGGCGGTGTTTATGCAGAAGGATTATTATATAACTATATGGAAGTTAATCGCCAAGACAGAAGCCTTCCGCCAGTTCTTTTGCCGTTTTTCTTTGAATCAAAGACAGCTACGTTAACGTGGCCTTCGTTTAGGGACGCTGTGCTAGAAACACTAAAAATAAAAACTCCCAGACTTCCGCGAAGGGAGAACGAGGTTTCTTACGGATATCCAATATATGGACTTAAAATTGCTTAGTTATGTGTGCCGACTTTAACTCGTGCGTGCGCGGTTGGCTGCTTTTTCAAGTGCGGCGATTCCGGGCAGGGTTTTACCTTCCAGCCATTCAAGGAACGCGCCGCCTGCGGTAGAAATGTACGACAGTTCCTTTGCAACACCCGCATGGGCGAGGGCTGCGAGCGTATCTCCGCCACCGGCAACGGATAAGGCTCCGCTTTCTTTAGTTAGGTCGGCTACAGCCTGTGCGATTTCGTTAGTGCCTCGATCAAAGGGCGGCGTTTCAAAAACACCCAAAGGCCCGTTCCAAATAATGGTGCAACAGGGGGCAAGGTGCATTCTTGTTTCGGCAATGGATTGCGGCCCGATGTCAAGGATCATGCTATCTTTTGGCACAGCATCAACGGCAACAATTTGTGTTTCTGCGCCTTCTTTTAATTCACTTGCGATGACAACATCTTTGGGCAAAAGAATCTTACATTTCAGAGCTTCGGCTTCTGAGTTAATTGTTTTTGTGGTGCCGACCATTTCCGGTTCGAAAAGAGATTTACCAACATCGAATCCTTGTGCCGCCAGAAAAGTATTTGCCATGCCGCCGCCAAGAACCAAAAGATCGACTTTTTTGATAAGATTGTGAAGCAGATCAAGTTTAGTTGATATTTTTGCGCCGCCAATGATAGCACCCAAAGGTTTTTGAGGATGCTCTAGCGCATTGCCTAAGGCCTCCAATTCTTCTTGCATGAGTTTTCCAGCAGCAGCGGGCAAAAGGTCGGCCAGTGATGCTGTTGTGGCATGGGCGCGATGCGCAGCAGAAAAAGCATCATTAATAAAAGCGTCACCAAGTGCTGCGATCTCTTTGGCAAAGGTGGGGTCGTTCGCTTCTTCTTCTGGGTGAAAGCGCGTATTTTCAAGAACAAGAATCTGTCCTGCTTGAAGTTTTTGAACGGCTTTTTGTGCGGCTTCGCCAACACAATCTTCGGCAAAGGCGATGGGCTTGCCAACAAGATCGTTTAAAACAGAAACAACGGGGCGCAAAGAGAAATCTTCATTGCGCTTTCCTTTAGGCCTTCCAAAATGAGAAAGAATAACAATCTTGGCTTCTTTTTCTTGGAGCGCAACAAGTGTTGGAAGAAAGCGCACAAGTCTTGTGTTGTCAGTGACGTGACCATCTTTCATAGGAACATTCAAGTCAGCGCGAACAAGGACAATTTTTCCTTGAAGGTCAAGTTCATCAAGCGTTTGAAATGTTGGCACGGGGCAAGTCTCCTTTTGTGAACACAGACCCTAGAGTCTGTGTTCTTCAAGCGCAAGAGGACAAAACATCATTTTGAGCCCACACTTTTAGCTCTTTCTGGCGTTTTTTATAATCAGGGAGGATTTTTTCAACGCGCCGCCAAAAAGCAGGGCCGTGATGCTTGTGGCGAATATGGGCAAGCTCATGAACAATTACGTAATCCGCGACCTCGGGTGAGGCCATGATGAGCTGCCAGTTTAAACGGATCTCGTCTTTGGCTGTGCAGCTTCCCCATCTTTTTTGAGGGGCCGTTATAATGACACGTGTGGGCGATAGGCCTGTTTGTTTGGCCCAGTATTGGACGCGCTCGGGCAAAAGTCGCCGCGCTTGTTGTTTGGCCCACAGGCGCAGGGCTATTTTAAGTTCTTCAGAAAAAGTCTCGGAAGTAGGGGGTGCAGATACCCTGAGTTTGAGGGTATCGCCTTCTATTCCTTCTTCTTGATTTGTGAGTACAAGGCGTAGCTTTTGCCCATAAAAAGAAATGAAAGAGCCTTCTTTTAACGGCGCGGGGCGTCTTTGCTCTTGGATTGTAAGTTCTTTCCGGCGGCGGCGAATCCAGCCTTCTTTTTGGTCAATAAAGGCCTTGATCCATTTAAGGCTTGTTCTCTCAGGTGCCAGTACGCGTAAAGAACCATCTGGCTCAACGCTCAGAGCTACTGAGCGCTTTCGTGTTTTACTGCGTATGATGATGGGGTCGGTGGTCATGCCTTAGTTTCTCAATTTGTGCGGCTCATGACAAATGTATTTTCTGCCCCTTGTGCTTTGGGGGGCAAGATCGTAAAATCAGACTATGACAACAAAAAGCAAAACAAAAACTGATTCTCTGCCTCCCGAAATCGTCAAGCTAGGGTTTGAGGAAGCTATGGGCGAGCTGGAAAAGCTCGTGCGTCAGCTCGAGGATGGCAAGGCAAAGCTTGAGGATTCTATCGTTGCTTATGAACGAGGTGCGCTTCTCAAGCAACATTGTGAGGCCAAACTGCGCGATGCCGAAGCTCGCATTGAACAAATTACACTTGGTGATGGCGGCGCTTCAACGACTCCCTTCAACGTTTAAAATGGACATTATCTATGCCCTCCGTTAGCCCCTCTCTTTCTGCTGCCATGAGCGATGCTGCTAATTCCGTTACAGAAACGATGCAGCGTATCTTACCAAAATCAGACTTTGCCGAACAAAAGCTTTTCGAGGCGATGCGCTATGGCGTTTTGAATGGTGGAAAAAGGTTGCGGCCCTTTTTGGTTTTAAGCACTGCTGAACTTTTCGGGGTTGATGAGGATTGTGCATTGCGTGCTGCTGCTGCTTTGGAGTGTGTGCATTGTTATTCCTTGATTCATGATGATTTGCCTGCGATGGATGATTCGGAATTGCGCCGTGGCAAGGCAACAGCTCATATTGAGTATGATGAAGCGACAGCTATTTTGGCAGGTGATGCTTTATTGACGATTGCTTTTGAGATTTTGGCTGATTCCAAAACACATGATGATCCGAATGTGCGGTGTGCGCTTGTGTCGTGCTTGGCAAAGGCTTCAGGGGCCAATGGTATGGTTGGGGGGCAGATGCTCGATTTAATTGCTGAAACAACACAGTTTGATATTGGAGCTATCACGCGTTTGCAGCGCATGAAGACAGGTGAACTGATCGCTTGTGGGACGGAAATGGGGGGGCTTTTAGGTAAGGCCTCACCGCAGCATCTTGCTTCACTTCGTGCTTATGCGCATGATCTGGGGCTGGCTTTTCAGATTATTGATGATCTGTTGGATGCTGAAGGTACGTCAGCTGAAACAGGCAAGCCCGTTGGGCGTGATGAAAAAGCGGGGAAAGCAACTTTCGTGACCATTTTGGGGCATGACCGTGCGCGCCAGCAGGCTAAATTATTGTCTGAGCAAGCGATTCAACATCTCTCGATTTTTTCGGGTCGTGCCAAGAATCTTGAGGATGTGGCTCGTTTTGTTGTGGACCGCAAGGCCTGATAGATTTTTTCTGAAAAATAAAGTTGTTTAGGTCGTTCTGGAATCTTTTTCATAAGCTTGCTGGTTTTCGCCTTCTTTTAAGAGAAGAACCCCCGCTTTATGGAACGTAGAAAAATAGCTGTAAATCACAACTGAAAAAGCAATGAAGATGCTAATGCCGAGAAAGAGGCCGCTGGCTAAGGTCACAAAACCCCCCACGGTTAAAATTGTGAATATAAACGCCTCTTGAGCATAGTCTGTAAAAAGCTATGCTGCAAGAAAGCTTTAGGGAAGAAATATGAAAAAGACAGATACAGCTTCACGAGGTATAGCGTTAGAGATTTTACAAAGCGTTTTACGTAAAAAACAGCCTTTTGATGATGTTATGGCCCGTCATCAAGCCTTCGCGGCACTTGAGAAAAGAGACCGAGCCTTCGTGCATGCACTTGTTGCTTTGGTTTTACGGCGATTGGGCCAAGTTGATGGTGTGATTAAAACTTGTCTCAATCAGAAACAGGAATTGAAGGCTTCCGTCCATGATATTTTAAGGTTAGGTGTGGCGCAGCTTCTATTTTTGGGCACACCGGCGCATGCCGCCGTTGATACTTCGGTTGAATTGGCAGCAGCTCAAAATCCAACACGTCCCTATAAGGGGCTTATCAATGCGATCATGCGCCGCCTCACGCGGGAGGGCGCACAGATGATTGAAAAGCAAGATGCTGCACGCCTTAATATTCCTGATTGGCTCTGGCTATCTTGGCGTCAGGCTTATGGTACAGCACGGGCGCGTAACATTGCTGAAGCTCATTTAGGCGAAGCTTTAATGGATATTTCCGTAAAGGAAGATTCTGCTGCGTGGGCCAAGAAACTGGACGCCCAGCTTTTGCCAACGGGTTCTTTGCGCCTTTCTCCCACGATGGCTGTGACAGAGCTTGAAGGTTTTGCCGAAGGGGCGTGGTGGGTACAGGATGCGGCGGCGGCGCTGCCTGTTTTGTTGATGGGCGATATAAAGGGCAAAAGCGTTTTTGATTTATGTGCGGCCCCAGGGGGGAAAGCGGCGCAGCTTGCGTGCGCAGGCGCACAGGTGACAGCGGTAGATCGCTCGGCCAAAAGGCTGGAGCGTATGAAAGAAAATTTTGCACGACTTCACCTTGAGGCCGAGATAATATGTCTGGACGCGCTCAAGTTTAAGCCTGCGGAAAAAGCAGATTTTGTTTTGCTGGATGCACCCTGTTCGGCAACAGGAACTATGCGGCGGCATCCCGATGTTCAGCGTATTAAAACGATCGAGGATGTAGAGCGCATGG
>DOBW01000216.1:0-1923 GCA_003504035.1 Rhodospirillaceae bacterium
GTGCCGGTGGGCGAGGCGATGATGGCTTGCGTTCTGGCTGATGCGATGTTGCGGCACAAAGCGCTAAGCGCTTCTTAAGCCGTTGCGGGCCCAAATCGATTTTTGCCTTCTTGTCCCTTGAGCGCCAAGAGCACAAGAAGAATGATGATGCCAATAAGAGGAATAAACCCGATAAGTTGCCACCAACCACTTCGGTCTGTGTCATGGAGTCGCCGCGTGGCCACGGCGAGGCTTGGTAAGAGAACCCCCAAAATATAAATAAAATAAAGAAGTCCAAGGGCTTCAATGCCAAGAAGGATGGGAAGAAAAGAAAGAACAAAGGCGATGATAAAATTAAACAAAGAAAACATCCAAAACTCTCTCAGGCCTGCTCTACCGGTGAAGAGTGTGTATTTTTTTAAAACGTCAAGATAGTCATTCATTTTCTTCTCTCCTGTGCCTATGGAAAGAACGATAGTAAGAATTGGCTTCTTAACAAAACCTTATGCCCTAGACTCCGAAGGGCTTCTTGCCAGCAAGAAAGAGTTGAGTTAACCTCCTCCCAGAGGATTTTTGGCTATGGTTGCTCAAGAAGACATGAAGCCATCTTATGATGAGTGGATGTACTGGACGCAGGTGATTGTGGATCGCCTGACAACGGTGACACATGTCTATGGCAATCCTCCTCATGCAGATGTTTTTATGTCTGAACGTGAAAAACAAGAGAAATTGGCTCAAACGGTTGATCTTATGCGCCGCCTGCATAATTTGACAGATGAGAATGAATTGAGCATGCCTGCAGACAATGCGGATGAGGCTCACGCCCATGAGCTTCGCTTGATCGAAGGTTTGCAGCTCCTTTACAGGGAAGTTTTAGATAGGCTTCCTCTTTTGTCCCAAGACATGCAAAAGCTTCTCAAATCTCCTTGGTATGATGATTGTGCAGGAAAATTGGCTAATATCCTTTTCCGTGGCGCTTTGGACAAGGAGCGCGAAGGAATCGGCAGCGGTATGCCTGAAAATGGCCGTTTGCCAACCGTTATCGAGGGCCTTTTGGAACGAGAGGCTTCGGGCGATGGTCGTGTTCTACGGGTGAAAAAGCCGCCTCAAGCCCCACCTTTCATGCGCCGTGAGGAAATTGCTCGATTATGGGGCAAGCGAAATAGCGCTTTTTTGAGGTCCGCAGGAAGAGTAGACTAATTCATACAGAAATGACTTTAGAAGGAAGATTATTATGGCTCAGACTTATAGCCAGCGCGCGCCCTTTAATGATTGGTGGTACTGGTCGGAATGCCTTGTGAAGCGATTTCGTACAATTGCTGAAATTTATAAAGAAAATGGTGAGCTGGAGCGCGGCACGTTAGCTGCCGAGTGGGCAACTAAACTCAAGGATAATTGTATGACGCCTGTCATGGCGGCGCGTAAGGGCATGGAGACAGAGGAACAAAAAGAAGAAATTCGTCAGCTTGAAGAGGTGGCTATTGTTGACGCGGCGACAATGTTTCGGGAGCTTTTGGCTAATTTTCCTTTTATTTCCAGTGCAATACAAGAATTTCTGTATGTTAATTGGGAGGAGAGCCGCTGGCCAACGCCAGAGGAAGAGGAAGATCAATATGACGAGGAAACAGGTCTTCTTGTTAAGAAAAAAAAGAAGAAATCAAATAGCGAATTACGCATTACCGAGCTTTTCTGGGGCCCTAAGGACCGGCAGGATGAGGGAATTCGCTCTGGTGAGGTCAGTGATGGCGGCTTGCCCGGTATCCTTTATAATTTGATGCAGGCAGAAAAAACCTCTTCAAACCGGACACCAACAGATTATGGGCAGGTTATGCAGTCGGCAGCGGCACAGCAATATATTGCGACAAGCACAGAAGCTAACCAAAAATGGGAAAATGCAGGGGTTCAAATGAATTTTAAGCCAGGAGGCTCTATGTAGGGCCAAAA
>DOBW01000216.1:1975-6057 GCA_003504035.1 Rhodospirillaceae bacterium
AAAATCAGTTAATCAAATTAACATGGGGTTCCGCCGCGAAGTAAGCGCAAATATGTTAACTGAAATTTGATAACACTTGTCTTATCTAGAAAATACTTTCATAAATATCGTGCTGGCGCTGGCCTGAGGGTTTTGGGCTTGTGAGAAAACTTGGAAAATAAGGGAATTTAAGATTGTGGTAGGCGAGGATTCCTCTGAAGAAGAAAAGGCTGGCGAGATAGGGCCGGAAGTGCGCCCAGCGTCGGAACAAGGGCAAGAAAATCTTTCTCAGAAAGATTTGTCTATGCCTGTCTTGTCTTGGCAGGATCAGGATGATCAGCTTCGCGTTCTTTGGCGTGAAAATAAAACGCCTGATGAAATTTCAGAACAGTTAGGCCGTTCAATTGCTGCCATTATGACGCGGGCGGCGCGCTTGGGCTTGCCGCGTCGCGCGGCTCCTGGACGTAAGCGTGGATACAAGAGAACAGACACGCCTCGCCGTGCAAGAAATATGTCTTCTTCTGTTCGTGCACGTGCGCCACGGACAAGTGTTGCACAAGGTGTGGCGGCGGAGGAAGAAAAGGATTTGAATGTTACGGCGCGCGTATGTCTTATGTGTCTTAAAAAATTCCAATCTCAGGGACGGCATAATCGCATTTGTCCGTCTTGTAAGGGGTCGGCTGAATATTCGTCTGGTTCTTCAACGCCAGATTTCGTCTTTCAGGTTAGCAAATAACTTTTTGGCAAAAGATCTTTTGTTAGTCTTCTCGTTTTGTTTTTGTGCTTGTTTAAAGGCGCGTGATTTTGGGAGTTTCTTGCCATGTCTGTTAAAGATGCTGTCCAGACCGTTTTGTCACGCAATGTTTTTTATCGTGACGGGTATAGGCTTCTTCTCAGGATCAGTATTCTTCAAGGTCTCGTCATTGTCTTGATGGGGACGGCTTTGTTCAGCCTTATTTTGATCACAGAAACACGCCAGATCTATTTTGCAACAACATCCGATGGACGCATTATCAATATTGTTCCTTTAGCCGAGCCTTTCCGTGGTCGTGCCGAAGTTATTGCGTGGGCGGCGAGTAAGTCCAAAGAGGTGATGACTTTTGGCTATAATGATTTCCGTCAACAGCTTCAAAGAGCGTCAGAGAATTTTACACCCAGAGGATGGGAAAGCTTCACTAAAGCTATGAAAGAGGCGCGCATTCTTGAGGCTATTGAGGCGCGCAAATTGACGGTTAAGTTAGAAATCGAGGCAGCTCCTGAAATTCGATCCGAAAAAATTCGCGATGGTGTTTATACATGGCTTGTCAGTTTTCCTGCAACGATTAGTTTTGACGGGAATGATCCGCCTGAGGCGATGCAGGTTAATTTAATGCTTTTGATTTCGCGTGTCTCAACGTTGCAGAACCCAGCGGGCATAGGCATTGAACACTGGATTGCAGCACAAAGGTAACGGAGTATGTCCAATCCTCCTTCTTCGCCCGATTTTCCTGATTCGCAGCCAGAAACGTCTGCCACGGAAAAGATGAAGGAAAATTTGCTCGAAAAGGTTGATCTTTTTAAAGACAAATATAGCGATGAAGTAGCGGATAAGTTTAAAAACCGCCAAAGAAGACTCGTCAAACTTATTGAGCTTCAGGGCTATGTCATTGGAGGCATTCTCCTTACGCTTATTCTGTTGCTTCCCATTCTCCAGCCTATTTATAGCTATGTGGCGATGCGACCCGATGGTGCCAAAAAGTCCCTTGCGGCTATGACGATGCCTAATTTAACAGATCAGACCGTCATTTCTTGGAGCGCAACAGCGATTACCGATATCCTTACTTTTGGTTTTGGTGATTTAGATCAACGGGTTCTAGCTCAGCGCAATAGATTTACCGAGAGCGGCTGGATTAGCTTTGTGAAGGGTTTTGTCGAAAAAAACGTCAGTGAGGGATTTAAGGGCAATCAGCTCGTTTTAACAACGGTTCCTTCGGATTTGCCCGTTATTGTTTTCAAGGGCACAGACGTTGATAATATTTACAAATGGGTGGTTGAAATGCCTTTTATCATGACCTATTCGACCAATAATATGGCTTCCTCTCGTAGTCGTGGGATTGTAAGATTGGTTCTTGTTCGTGTTTCGACGGATCAAAATGTTGCAGGTATAGGGATTGATTCGTGGAAGATGAATTAGAAGTTGTTGGAAAGCTTTGTAAACTTTAATTTTGTAAACCTTATCTTAACGTCAATTTGATGAAAGAAGAGGGTTTATCTTAAGATAGAGGACTGATTCGGAGATGCGCTTGTTACAGGGAAAGAAACAATCGTTTTTCGCTGCGGCTGCTTTAAGCGCTGTTGTGGGGATATTGCTCGCGGGGCCTTTTGTTGCGCAGGCTGAAGAGAAGCCTCCAGCTTTATCGGCGGCTGTTCGTGCTGCGCTTGGCATGCCGTCTAAAGAAAAAGCGGGTGCAGAAGGGGCGGATGGTATTAATCTTCCTGGCGTTAATCGTGCTCCGGCTATTCTTTCTGCGGAAGAAGAACTTGAGCTTCAAAGACAAGCCGAAGAAGTTGCCTCAGAAGCCGCCGCCGAGATGGAGCGTCAAGAACGCGAATATATTGAAGATTCCTACAAGCGTGCTTCGCAGGGACTTTTGCCTTTATCGACAAATCAAGTTCGTGATTTCATGCAGCGGCTTGAAAATACGCAAGAATCCGCTTACCCGCCTTCTACGGGTGCTCCGAAAGGAGAGATCCGCGTAGTCGGTTTGTCGTTGGATCCCGGAGGAGCACCGCCCCAAATTAATTTAGCCGCAGGCTATGTCACGACAATCGATATTGTCGATCAGACGGGCGAGCCTTGGCCTATTTTGGATGTTGGTGTTGGCGGTAATTTTGAAGTAACCCCCACACAGGCCGGTTCTCACGTTGTGCGTGTGGTGCCGTTGACGCGTGTGGGAAAAGGCAATCTTTCTATTTTGCTTAAAGATCTTTCAACGCCTGTTATTTTTCGTCTTTCTTCCGGCGGCTCGACTTTCCATATGCGTTATGATGCGCGTGTACCACGTCTTGGGCCCAATGCAAAAACGCCGCTTATTGAATATCGTCGCGCTGGACCTGTTGCTGGTGAGGCGCTTATTTCAATGATCCTTGAAAATGCACCACCTAAAGAAGCCAAGAGGCTCAAAATTGGGGGTGTGAACGCGCAAACCAAAGCATGGCAAGTTGGTCAAAGCGTTTATGTGCGTACGCCACTTACTTTGCTTTCTCCAGCGTGGAATGCTTCGGCTTCTTCGGCAGACGGAATGACGGTTTATGAAATTGGCAATGCGCCAGTTCTTTTGATGTCCGATAATGGTGCCATGGTTAGGGCGCGTCTCATGCGGGAAGATACTCATGACTGATAGTTTTGACGAGTTTGAGCAAGAGCAGTTTGATCCTTCGGAAGCTCCCGATAGTTTCGAGTCTGACCCTCCCAAAAAAATGGACGTGAAGGGAATCCTGAACAAGCCCATTGTTAAGCTTGGGATTATCGTTGGTGTTGTGGGGATTGCCATTGCTGGTGCGCTTGGCTCTTTTTCTGCAGAGGAAGAGATTAAATCCTCTAGACTTGTTCGTCCGCCTTCGATTAAGGAAGCCCCTGGTGGGACGGTCACACCGTTTTTTGCCGAGCAAAACAAAATGGCAAATAACCAACGTGTTAAAGAAGCTCTTTCAAATAAAGGAAGCGCTATGCCAACGCCGATGGGCAAAAGCGTAGACATGATCGAAATGGAAGCTCTTACCGAGAAAAATTCTATGTCGGCGTTTCGCGCTGAGACAGAGCGTTTAAAGCGAGAAGTACGTGCGCAACAACAAGAAAATGCAAAAAAGCTTCAAATTCTTCAAAGACAGATGCAGCAAAAAGATGAGAAGAGAGACGACTCGCTTGCCAAGGCTATGCAAAAGCAGCTGAAGCAGCTCATGGACAGTTGGTCGCCAATGAAAATGACACTTGTTAACGGTGTGGAGCCCTTGACTACGACAAATGAAGAAGAGCTTTCAAACAATTCACTTGAAGCTCAAAGGGCCGTTGTTGAAACCAAAGCAGCAAAAACAATTGTTCCTGCTGGTACGGTCAATTATGC
>DOBW01000216.1:6175-6444 GCA_003504035.1 Rhodospirillaceae bacterium
AGAATATAGCATTAATGCTATTGCTCTTAATCCTGATACAACTCTTGGGGCGATGGCAACAGATGTCGACCATCGTTATTTCAAGCGTATTTTGCTTCCGGCGGCAGCTTCTTTTGTCGCTGAGTTTAGTGATGCGCTTTCATCAGCGGGATCTCAAACAACCGTTGTAGGCGATTCTGTTGTCGTGAATGAGGTTGAAAAGGGGTATAAAGAAGCGGCCTTTGAAGGTTTGGCTGGTGTGGGTTCGACTGTTTCACAATTTCTTCAGC
>DOBW01000061.1 GCA_003504035.1 Rhodospirillaceae bacterium
AGACCGCGTACGAATCCCATCAACGAGCCCATCCACCCAGCATGGGCATAGACCTGAACGCTTTCAACTTCCTGAGAAAGGATTTTTTTCAACTTATCCGCATCATGGCTTGCATCAGAGATAAGCTGAACATCAATCAAGAACGGTAAAGGCAAAGCACTCAAAAGCTTTTCATCACTAATCCATGGATTAAGAAGCCGTGCGATTTCCTCACGCGAGATAGGTACAACCTCGTCAATTCCTTCAATTTTTTGTAAAGCTGCAAGAACTTTCTCGCCCTTCTTTTTGTGTTCTTCTGCGCCCTCTTTAAAGGTAGCTGGAACTTCCACCGTAAAGCGACCCTCCAGATCATGCCCCCACACGATTGCGGTACGCGCCAACAACGCCTGCGCGGCCATCGCCAAAGATCCCAAATAGACCATAATGATCAGAATCAAGAACATAAGAAACCCAAGTTTCTGATGCTGGAAAGCTGTCGTGAAAAGATTACTTGGCAACGCCATCAGGCAACCTCCGCCAAGGAAGTCACAAGACGTCCCTTTTTAAGACGCAAAACAGGCTTCGCGTATTTTTGAACAAGGTCTTGCTGATGCGTTGCAAAAAGGACTGTTGTGCCCATTTTATTAAGCTCGAGAAAAAGATGCATAAGCTTTTTGGATGACATTTCGTCTACATTTCCTGTTGGCTCATCCGCCAAAAGAAGCTTTGGCTTATTGACAATGGCACGTGCAATAGCCACGCGCTGCTGTTCTCCACCTGAAAGCTCACAAGGGAAAGCATTCTCTCTCCCTCCAAGACCAACCCACGCCAAAAGCTCAGAAACATGGTCACGAACATCGCTCGTATGCGCCCCAGCAACACACAGGGGTAGAGCCACATTCTCCAGCGCCGTAAGATGCTGGATAAGACGAAAATCTTGATAAACAATGCCAAGGCGACGACGCAAAGCCGGAAACTCATGCGGAAGAAGCGTAGATGTGTCTCGATCAAACAAGACAACACGCCCCACATTAGGTTTTTCAACCTGATAAATCAGGCGCATTAAAGACGATTTTCCAGCCCCACTCGCTCCGGTAAGGAAATAAAACATACCCGAAACGAGAGCCAAATTAATGTCCGAAAGAACCGCCACATGAGGATCGTAGCGCAAAGAAACATGTTCAAAAGAAAGTAGCATTTATCCGCCTTAATTTTAAAAGCAATTCAATTTTACCCTACCTCGTGCCCGAGTCCATCAACAAAAAGCATTGGTTCTATAAAAACAAGTTTTTAAAGCTCCCAAGCAACTTTTAGGGCCTTTTTTGACCTTATTTATCTTATAAAGCCCTCTTTTCCAGCTTATCTATGGTGTCAAAACCCAGACAAAAAGAAAAAAAACGGCTATAGATGCGCTTGCGAGTCTGCCCAAAACCTCTATAACAAAAGCCATGATCATTGTTTGTAAAAATTGCAAAGCTTCTTTTCTTGTCTCGGCGTCAATTTTCTCCGGCGGGCCGCGCCGTGTAAAATGCAAGCGCTGTGGCGAATCATGGCTTGCCGATTTGCCCTCAAAAACAAAACACGACAAGAAAAAGACGGAATCCAAAGCAAAATCACCCACCAAAGATCAAAACGCGCCTGAATCCAAACCCTTGACACTGGAAGAGGAAGCACCGCAAGCTTCGGCTTTCAATAAAGAGAAAATTAAAAAAATAGCCTTCATGGCAGGTCTAGGCTTGACTGGCACTGTCGTCTTCTTCGGTTTGCTCTTTATCGTCTTACAAAACCAAATCGTCCAGATTTTTCCTCACACAGAAAACATCTATATCAGCCTTAGACTTGCTAAAGCAGAAGATCCGAGAAAACTTCTTCTTCAAAAGGTGAGCTCTGTGCGGCGCTATCAAGATGGCGCCATGCGCCTGATCATCGAAGGAGAAGTCTATAATACCGGCATAAAGAAACAAAGACTTCCTATCATTGTCGTTGATGCAATAAGCATCGGAAAACAAACCATCGAAAGCTGGCATATTGAACCGCCACAGGCTACAATAGGCGCAGGTGCGACCGTTCCCTTTGTTTCAGCTATCCTATATCCGAAAGAAATGGTCGTTGAGGTCAATCTCCGTTTTGTCGTAAAGTCACATGACAAATAGCAACATTGAAACATCCCCCGGCGTTCGCATTCTGATCGCCGAAGACAATCCTGCTGTTAAGGAATTCATCATACGTGCGCTAGAATCTTCCGGCGCTCAGGTGCATTCTGTGGCTGATGGACAAGAAGCCCTTGACGCCCTAGCACAAGAAACTTATGATGTTCTCGTAACAGATATTGTAATGCCTAATGTTGACGGGATTACCCTCGCACTCAAGGCAGGGCAGCTTTTTCCTAATCTGCGCATTATCATGATATCGGGATATGCACAGGAAAGAATGCGCGCCCACAATCTTGATGCCCTTGTTCATCGGATTATTGCCAAACCTTTCTCTTTGGAAGAAATATGTGATGCGGTTGAGGACGTTTTAGACCTGCCCGCAGTAGGAAAATAGAATTTACACCTCATTGAATTGGAAATATTATGAAAAAAGCTATTCGTAAAGCCGTCTTTCCCGTAGCCGGTCTTGGCACCCGTTTTCTCCCCGCCACAAAGGCAATGCCTAAAGAAATGTTGACCTTAGTCGACAGGCCTCTTATTCAGCACGCCGTAGATGAAGCACGCGCCGCAGGTATTGAGCAATTTATTTTTGTAACAAGCCACGGAAAAGGCGCGCTCGAAGACCATTTTGACAAAAACAATGATCTCATCCAAGTTCTTGAAGCACGTGGAAAAACAGAAGCACTAGAACTTTTGGCAAAAACAGATATTGCTTCTGGTGATTTTCTTTTCACACGCCAACGTGAACCGCTTGGCCTTGGCCATGCAGTTTGGTGTGCACGTCACCTTGTCGGCGATGAGCCTTTTGCCGTTATGCTAGCCGATGATGTTATTCTCTCACAAAAACCATGCCTCAGACAAATGATGGACGCCTATGACGAGGTCGGCGGAAATGTTGTTGCCGTAACAAATGTCCCCAAAGATCAAACCAATCGCTATGGTATTCTCGACATCGAAAAAGATGATGAGAGATTGGTAAGCGTTAAAGGCTTAGTTGAGAAACCAGAACCAACGGACGCCCCATCAACACTTTCTATTATTGGACGTTACATTCTCCAACCAGAAATCTTTGACGAGCTAAAAGCACGACATGCTGGTGCTGGTGGTGAAATCCAGCTTACTGATAGCTTGCAAAAGCTTATAGGAAAACAGCCTTTCCACGGTGTTCGTTATGAAGGAAAGCGCTATGATTGCGGCAGCAAACTCGGCTTTTTATCAGCCAACGTTGCCTTTGCGTTAGCCAACCCTGAAATTGGCCCTAAAGTTCGCAAAGAACTGACCAAAATTATGGAAGAGCAGAAAGACTAAGAAGAACCCAAAGATGCATCAACAGCTTATGGATGCGTTGACATTTGAGGAAATCTG
>DOBW01000111.1 GCA_003504035.1 Rhodospirillaceae bacterium
GGGGGCGTGTTGCACTCCTTTCCATTGTTGAGCCGGAGGAGATTGGTGCGTGGGGCGGCGTTGACAAAGTCATGACGGATGATGCTTTTGATCGTGCGCGTAAAGTGATGGAGTATTATGTTGCCAGTGTGCAGGAGCTTTCTGGCACGGAGCCTTTGACGCTTTTCCGCAAAGGTCAAAGGCGTGCAACATTGCTAGAGGTTATCGAGAGCGAACCTGATATTTCAGCATTTGTGTTGACGGCTTATAGTGATGAGGCGAGACGTAACACATTGATCCAATATTTAACGAGTGAAAAAGGGCTTAAAAAATTGCCTATTCCTCTGATCGTTGTGCCCGATAATTGTTGCAGGTATGATGTTGTTGAAAAAGAACCTTCTGAAGAAGAGACAAAAAATTCTGAGAAAGAGGAAAAAGATGTTCATACAGACTGAAGATACGCCCAATGCGGCAACAATGAAATTTTTGCCATCCCAAGCGGTGGTGAGTAATCCTGTTGATTTTGTGAATGCCGAAGAAGCGGCTTCTTCGCCTTTAGCGCAGGTTTTGTTTGCTATTGAAGGTGTGCAAAGTGTTTTTCTTGGCACCGATTTTATTAGCGTGACGCGCAGTCAAGAAATAGATTGGCCCGTTTTGCGGCCTGCGGTTTTGGCTGCACTTATGGATCATTTTGTAGCCAAGCGTCCTGTCTTAAATGAGGAGGCAGAAGATTCTTCAGAAGTGGAATCTAAGCCTGAGGATGAGGATGTTGTGGCGCAGATAAAAGATCTTCTGGACAACCGCATTCGTCCTGCCGTGGCTCAGGATGGCGGCGATGTGGCCTTTGAGCGCTATGAGGATGGCATCGTTTATTTGCGCCTCAAGGGTGCTTGTGCGGGCTGTCCGAGCGCTACGGCAACGCTGAAATATGGCATTGAAAACATGCTTCGCCATTTTATCCCCGAAGTTCAAGAAGTTAGGCGTGTTGGATAACGTGTATGCTTGATATTTCTGTCATTTTAGGGTCATGTGTGCACGCTTTGGAGACGAAGGTAAGATAATGCCGAATCAGAAACGATCTGAAGTTGCGAAAAAGCGGGAGGAAAGAGAAGCCACCGCCTTACGAGAAAATCTTAAAAAGCGTAAAAGTCAGCAGCAAGCGCGAAAAGCTTTGCATGCACAGACGATAGAAAAGAGGGAAGGTTAAAAATATGTCCGTTATGCCCGATCATTGGATTCGTCAGCAGGCACAAGAAAATCAGATGATTTCGCCATTTGAGGAAAAGCAAAAACGTGAAGGTGTTATTTCCTATGGTTTGTCTTCATATGGCTATGACGCACGTCTTGCCGACGAGTTTAAGATTTTCACGAATATAGATAATGCGATTGTTGATCCAAAAGAATTCTCAGAATCAAGTTTTGTTAATCGCCAAGCTGATGTTTGTGTTATTCCGCCCAATTCATTTGTGTTGGCGCGGACGGTTGAATATTTCAGAATTCCGCGCGACATTTTGGTGATTTGTCTTGGCAAGTCAACTTATGCGCGATGTGGTTTGATTGTGAATGTCACGCCGCTTGAGCCAGCATGGGAAGGTCATGTGACGCTTGAAATTTCAAATACAACACCGTTGCCTGCCCGCGTTTATGCAGGTGAGGGCGTGTGTCAGTTTCTCTTTTTAAAGGGCGATAGCCCTTGCGAGACTTCCTATGCCGATAAGGGCGGAAAATATATGGGGCAAAAGGGCGTTACTTTGCCCAAGATGTAAAATATTGTCCCTGATTTTGTCATATTTGTTTGCAATAAGATTTTGAACAGGTTCTGGAAAGAAAATAAAGGCTAAAGAAATATGGATCAAATGCGTATCCGAGGGGGTAATCCTCTTAAAGGGAAAATACATATTAGTGGCGCAAAGAATGCTGCCTTGCCTTTGCTGGCGGCTAGTTTGCTGACGGACGAGACTTTGTGTTTGCAAAATGTGCCACAGCTTGCCGATATTGCGGCGATGGCTAATCTTTTGGGTCAGCATGGCGCAGGTATTTGCCTGAACGAGACAAACGGCGCCGCGCAGCGCACGCTTGAATTAACAGCCAAGAAAATCACTAGCACGACAGCGCCTTATGATCTTGTGCGTAAAATGCGTGCTAGTATTTTAGTTTTGGGGCCTCTTTTGGGGCGCTGTCATGAAGCCAAGGTTTCGCTTCCGGGGGGATGTGCCATTGGTTCGCGCCCAGTGGATTTGCACATTTCGGCGCTAGAGCAAATGGGCGCAGAAATCATTTTGGCAGACGGTTATATTAACGCTCGCGCACCGCAAGGTTTGCATGGCGCAGAAATTATTTTCCCTTGCGTGAGTGTAACGGGAACCGAAAATGTTTTGATGGCTGCCTCTTTGGCGGATGGTGAAACGACAATCATCAATGCTGCGCGTGAGCCAGAGATCGGCGATCTGGCCGCTTGTCTTGTTGCGATGGGCAGTGAGATTGATGGTATAGGTACGGATAAATTACGTGTTGTTGGCAAGGATCGTTTGCATGGGGCAACGCATGCTGTGATTTATGACAGAATTGAAGCGGGCACTTTTGCGATAGCCGCTGCGATTACGCAGGGCGAGTTGGAACTTGTTGGCGCGCGGATGGATGGCCTCAAGACTGTTTTCAAAAAATTGAGCAGTGCGGGGGTTGTTGCCGAGGAAACGGCGAGCGGCGTTTTCGTGCGCTGCGGGGAGGGCGGCATTCAAGGCATTGATGTTATGACCGAGCCTTATCCGGGGTTTCCTACAGATTTGCAGGCGCAAATTATGGCCATGATGTGTACGGCTCAGGGGGCTTCAATGATTACCGAGACGATTTTTGAAAATCGTTTCATGCATGTGCCTGAGCTGAAACGTATGGGCGCGAATATTACGGTTCAT
>DOBW01000093.1 GCA_003504035.1 Rhodospirillaceae bacterium
TGTTCGTTTTGCCTCACGCACAGGACATCAAATCTTTTTAGAGCCCGAGGGACTGAATGACGATACGGTTTATCCTAATGGCATTTCGACCTCCCTCCCCCAAGATGTTCAAGAGGATATGATCCACACCATTGCTGGTTTGGAGAAAGTTCGGATTCTTCGCCCTGGTTATGCGGTTGAGTATGATTTTTGTGATCCACGAGGCCTTCGCGCCACGCTAGAGACAAAATTGGTCGCAGGGCTTTATTTTGCAGGTCAGATCAACGCTACCACCGGTTATGAAGAAGCTGCTGGTCAGGGCCTTATGGCGGGCCTTAACGCGGCTTTGGCCCTAAAGGGCAAAGAATCGGTCATTTTGAAGCGAGATGAGGCTTATATTGGGGTTATGATTGATGATTTGGTCACAAAAGGTACCAACGAGCCTTATCGCATATTTACATCGCGCGCAGAGTATCGCCTGAGCCTGAGGGCGGATAACGCGGATCAGAGGCTCACGCCGCTTGGAATGGCTCTGGGGTGCGTTGGCTCTTCCCGTGAAGAAATGTTTAATACCAAACAGGAATCTTTGGCCCAAGCGCGGCGTCTTTTAGATGAAGCCACAGCGACGCCAGCGCAACTTAGCGTCAAGGGCATTAAGGTCAACCAAGATGGGGCTAAGAGGTCGGCACGGCAGCTTTTGGCCTATCCTGAGACAACACAGGGGCAGCTAACAACGATTTGGCCTCAGCTTGAAGGTATAAGCTCTGCCGATTTGAGGCAAATTGGCATTGACGCCCTTTATGCAGGCTATTTGCAGCGACAAGAGGCAGATATCCGTGCTTATCGTAAGGATGAAGCCCTTTCGCTTCCATCTGATTTGGATTATGATGCTGTAGGCAGTCTTTCTAATGAAATACGACAAAAACTTAAGAAGGTTGTCCCAGAAACATTGGGAGCTGCTGCGCGCATTCCGGGTGTAACGCCTGCCGCCGTGGTGGCTTTGCTGAGATACGCCAAAAAACAGCACACGGAGCCTGTATAATGGCCTTTTTGATGCCTTTAGATGGTTATTTGGACCAAATAGGATCTTCACGTGAAGATGTCCGCCGCTTAGAGCGCTATGCCGAAATTTTGGTCGAATGGAATTCCAAGATGAATTTGGTGGCTTCAAGCACGATTCCTGAGCTTTGGCAGCGTCATTTCTGGGATTCGGCACAGCTTTTGCCCCTTTTGCCTCGTGGAACGCGCCGGTTGGTTGATTTAGGCAGCGGAGCTGGCTTTCCGGGCCTCGTTTTGGCTATTTTGGGGGTCCGAGAGGTTCATTTAATCGAGTCTGTCGGCAAAAAGGCAAAATTTCTTCAAGCCGTGGCAGACGAGCTTGCGCCCAATGTTACGGTTCATCATGAGCGTATAGAAAAAATCAGGACGCTTCGTGCCGACGTTGTTACGGCGCGTGCCGTCACGGCCCTGCCCGACCTGCTTTCTTTGGCCAAACCTTTTTGGGAAAAAGAAACAACAGGACTCTTTATGAAGGGAGAAAAGGCTGATGTCGAATTGACAGAGGCCTCTAAATATTGGACATTCAATCTTGAGAAAAAGCCGAGTCTCACCGATAAAACAGGTATGATTTTGATGATCGAAGATCTGAAAGTCCGTAGGTCCGCCCATGACACAAAACAATCCGCCAAACGACGCTAGCGCAACGGCAAGCCTAGAGAGAGGCTCTTGTCGCGTTCTTGCTGTTGTAAATCAAAAAGGCGGCGTTGGAAAAACAACTACGGCCGTGAATCTTGCTACGGCTATGGCGGCTGTGGGCAAGCGTGTTTTGATTGTTGATGCTGATCCGCAAGGCAATGCCTCAACAGGCTTTGGCATTATGCGCGCTGAACGTGGAGCTGGGTGTTACGAGCTTATGTTCGAAGGTCTTTCCGTTGAAGATGTCGCGGTGCGCACGCCTATTCCCAATCTTTCTATTATTACTTCTTCTGCGGATTTGGCGGGTGCAGAAATTCAGCTCGTCAATATCGAGCGCCGCGAGTTTCGTATGCGCGATGCGTTGGAGCGAAGTGCTAAAAACTTTGATTACATCATTATTGATTGTCCGCCTTCCCTTAATCTCATTACACTCAATTCTTTGGTGGCTGCCGATGGGCTTTTGGTGCCCTTGCAAGTTGAGTATTACGCGCTTGAAGGCATAAGCAGTCTTTTGCAAACCGTTGAGGCGGTGCGCACGCGCTTTAATCCGGCGCTTGAAATACAGGGCGTTGTGCTCACCATGTATGATCGGCGCAATGCGCTATCCGAAGCTGTGGGCAATGATGTGCGTGCCTTTTTCGGCGACCAAGTTTACGAAACCGTTATTCCGCGCAATGTGCGCGTATCCGAGGCCCCGTCTCACGGCAAGCCGGTTTTGCTTTATGATTTAAAATGTTCGGGAAGTCAGGCCTATATGCTTCTTGCTGGTGAAGTGTTGCGCCGAGAAGAAGACAAATTACAAAAAGTTGCGTGAAAGGAAAATTTAGATGAATGCGAAAGCGAGCAATAAACCTATGCCTTTGGGGCGCGGTCTTTCCGCTTTGTTTGGAGATGCTGATGCATCCTATCAGCCAAGGCCTGTGGCCGCTGCGCCTGTGCCGCAAGCTCAAGATGGCAACACTGTACACATGCTTCCGATTGAATGGATTCAGCCTGGGGCCTTTCAGCCGCGCCGTCATTTTGATGATCTTACCATTCAAGAGTTGGCGGACTCGATTAAAGAGAAGGGTATTCTTCAACCGCTTACAGTGCGCACACTTGAAGAGCAAAAAAACAGTTTTGAAATTATTGCTGGTGAACGCCGTTGGCGCGCCGCGCAGCTTGCAGGGCTTCATGAAGTTCCTGCGTTGGTTCGTGTTTTTACGGATCGCGAGGCCATGGAAATTGGTCTTATTGAAAATGTTCAACGACAAGACCTCTCGCCCATTGAAGAAGCCGAAGGCTATAAGCGCCTTGTGACGGAATTTAATTATGAAAAAGAAGATCTGGTCAAAGTTGTTGGTAAAAGTTTTTCGCACATAGGAAATCTCATTCGCATTTTAACATTGCCTGAAACGGTCAAGAAAATGGTCAATGATGGTGCCTTGTCGATGGGTCATGCACGTGCCGTGATTACGGCAAAAGACCCCGAAGCTTTGGCCAATGAAATTGTGAAAAAAGGTTTGAGCGTTCGTCAAGCCGAAGCCTTGGCAAAAAAAATGTTGCAGGGAAAAATTACTTCTGCATCGCGCAAAGAAAGTCGTGCCGATCCTGACATTTTGGCGTTGGAAAAAAGTTTGGAGCAAACGCTTGGTTTAAAAACTAAACTTCAAACAAAAGGCAGCAAGGGAAGCCTGACTTTTTATTATACGGATTTGGATCAGTTGGATGAGCTGATCAAGCGCTTTCAGGATTAAATCCAAATAGACCTAAGTCATTGATAATAAAAATAAAAGGGCGGCGGTTATTCCGGCGATTCGTTTCAGAACAAAATGGTTTCTTACAAGAGGATGCCTATGCTTCTTTTTAAAAAAGCACTCCCCAAATGTTGTTAGGAAATCTTTTTTACTCTTTTCTTTTGTTCTGTTTCCGTGGGACAGGCGCAGACGGGACAGAGTTTTGTCGTGCCTGAAAAAAACATGGCATTTGTTTTTAAAAAAAAATTACAATGAGTCGCAATAATTGGGATGGTGACCTGCTCCCAAAGTTCGAGCCAGTTTTAGGTAGAGTCTTTGGATTGGGTTAAGGTACTCATGTTTGTCTTTCTTGGCAAGCGTCCGCCCGTACGCCAGACTGCGCGACCGTAAGAGTCGGGCGCAGGCTGGCGCGATAAGCAGCTGGCGACTGATATCCAAGGCTGCTGTGAGGCCGGACATTGTTGTAATCCTGTCGCCAGTCTTCAAGGATCTGCCGAGCGTCAGCGAGGCCTTCAAAGATATGTTCATTCAAACATTCATCGCGGATCCTGCCGTTTAGGCTTTCTGTAAAGCCATTTTCTTTCGGTTTACCAGGCGTGATGTAATGCCATTCAATGCCGTTTTCTTGCGCCCATTGTAAAACAACCTTGCTCGTAAACTCGGTGCCGTTGTCGCTGAGGATGCAGCAGGGTTTGACCATGAGGTTTTCCTCCTTATAAATCCGGTAGATTTTTTTGATATTGTGACGATGATTTTCGCACTCCAGCATCACAGCAAGCCGCCTGTAACCAAACCTCCTGCGCTCACTTGCAAGCCGTTTCATGTCTGTGCGCAAAGCATCATCGTTACGTTTGGGCTTGTAATGCGCTGTACCGCGGCTGAGCCGAACAAGTTGTCCGGCTCGCCGCTGCGAAAGGTAACGCGTTTCTGTCAACAGTTTGACTGCCTGCTTTTTTGCAGCAGGCTTTACCAGTTTTTTGACAGTAAATCCTGCAAAGCCACTTTGTCTAAAGACAGGTCCGCAACAAGCTTCTTCAGTTTGCCATTCTCGGATTCAAGGGCTTTCAATTTCTTGGCATCAGACACATCCATGCCGCCGAACCTGGCTTTCCATTTGTAAAATGTCGCCTCGCTGATCCCGTGGTCGCGGCACAGCTCTTTTGCCTTGGC
>DOBW01000131.1 GCA_003504035.1 Rhodospirillaceae bacterium
CGCTTGTTACGCTTAAAATTGAAACCCCCTATCTTCTTGTAACAACACAAGGGCGTGCTTTACAGGATGCGGCTTTGGGTGAGGTTGTGCGTGTGACCAACACGCAAAGCGACCGTGTCATTGAGGGTGTTGTCATTCGCTCTGGCGTTGTTCGTGTTGGAATGCTTCGTAAAATGGCTTTTGTACAAGAGTAAGGATATAAAAAATGCGACAAATAAAGCGTAAAAAAACAGCTCGGTTTTTTCTTCTTTGCAGCACATTTCTCTTGCTTAGCGGGTGCAATGTTTTGAATCGCTTTTCTGAGATTGGTTCACCGCCGAGAATGGCCGCTGTGCAGGATCCTTCTTCTATACCAGGGCCGATGCCTGTTGAGATGCCGATGCCTTACACGGATATGGGACAACGGCAACCCAATTCACTTTGGAAAACAGGAGCCCGTGCTTTTTTCCGTGATCAACGAGCAGGCCGTGTAGGCGATATTTTAACAGTTGTTATTAGCATGGACGAAAAGGCTGAAATGTCGAACGAAACCAAGCGTTCGCGCTCCAACTCGGAAGCAGCCAATGCGACTAATTTTTTTGGTATAGAATCTCAATTGGCCAAAGTTCTTCCCAATGTGATTGACACAGAAAATCTTATTAACATGGGAAGCAATCTCTCTAATACAGGCAAGGGCGAGATTGATCGATCCGAAAAAATTGATTTACGGATTGCCGCAACGATCACGCAAGTTTTGCCAAATGGTAACCTTGTTCTGGCTGGCCGTCAGCAAATGACGGTCAATTTTGACATGCGTGAACTTGTCGTGACGGGCGTCATTCGTCCTGAGGATGTTTCTGCAGAAAACACTGTGTCCTACGATCAAATTGCCGAGGCGCGTATTGCTTATGGTGGTCGTGGACAAATGCAAGATGTTCAGCAGCCACGCTATGGCACGCAGGCCCTTGATATCTTGATGCCTTTCTAGAGCCTATAAGGAATTTTTAATTGAAACGACTATATCTCGTTTTTTAAGGTTAAGGGCTTGTTCTGTGCTTTTTCTCTTCTTGCGTTGCCAAAAGGTTTTTGTCACGCCATCATAGCGCTTATGGATAAGACGCATACATTTTCTACTGTTTGTTTAGCACTGGGTGCAAATTTAGGCGATCGCTTGGCGGCGCTTAAAGCGGCGCGTGAAGCTTTGGAGCCTTTTGTTGAGATTCTGGATCTGTCATCTGTTTATGAAACAACACCTGCCTATGTTATGGACCAGCCCCTTTTCTTGAATGCGGCGCTGTTGGGTAAAACAAAGTTTGATCCGCGTGGGTTGCTTTATTCCGTCAAAAATGTCGAATTAGAAATAGGGCGCAAACCAACCTTTCGCTATGGGCCGCGTGTTATTGATATTGATATCATCTTTTATGGTGATGAGGTGATGAAAACGCCGGAGCTAACCTTGCCCCATGACTCGATAGCGGAGCGCTCCTTTGTTCTAAGACCATTGACCGAGATCGCTTCCGATTGGGTGCATCCAGTGCTTGGCAAGAGTGCTCGCGATCTTCTTAATGCTTTGCCAGACAAAGCCGACCCCAGAATTATTGCAGAAAGTTTCTAATGATAGCTAGCCCTCGAATCATGGGGATTTTGAACATCACGCCTGACTCTTTTTCGGGGGACGGGTTGAT
Source organism: Rhodospirillaceae bacterium (assembly GCA_003504035.1). Taxonomy (GTDB): domain Bacteria; phylum Pseudomonadota; class Alphaproteobacteria; order UBA9219; family UBA9219; genus UBA9219. Next base: position 1,665 of record DOBW01000131.1, read on the forward strand.
GAAAGAGGAAAATTATGTTGATGCAGCGTTGAGCCAAGCTGCGCAGATGATTGCCGATGGTGCGGACATGCTGGATGTTGGAGGCGAGAGCACGCGGCCCAATGCTGATCCTGTTTCTGCGACAGAAGAAATCAAGAGAACCGAGCCCATTCTTCGTGCTCTTCATGTGCGTTATCCCGATTTGCCGTTAAGCATTGATACTACAAAGCCAGAAGTTGCGCGCATAGCGCTGGCGGTGGGAGCAACGTTGATTAATGATGTGTCGGGTGAGAAAGCGGATCCTGAAATGGCAAAACTTGCTGCACAGCAGGGCGCCTTTCTTGTTGTGATGCATAATGAAGCGCAGGCCAATAAAGTCGAAAATGATGTTGTTGTGGGCGGCGCATATGAAGCGCCGCACTATGATGATGTGACGCATGAGGTAATACAAAAACTAAAAGAACTTGCTGATCGTGCCATGAGCATGGGGGTAAAAGCAGAAAAAATTATTCTTGATGCGGGTATTGGTTTTGGCAAAACGCCAGAACAAAATATGAAATTGATTCATGAAATAGATAAAATAAAAGCACTTGGTTTTCCATTTCTTTTGGCCGCATCACGAAAAAGTTTTATAGGCCATGTTTTGCAAACCCCGCCGGATGAGCGCTTAGAGGGTATGGCGGCTATTGCTGCCGTGGCTGTCATGCGCGGCGCGAACATTTTACGTGTTCATGATGTGCGTTTTATAGCGCGTGTGGTTAAGATGACAAAGTTTTTGGTAAAAAGTTAAAGAATTTTCTCAAGCCGTGCAGCTAAAGGCGCATCGGCGGGCGGCATGGGATAAGAAGAAAAATCATGTAAAGAAATCCATGTAATTTTTTGTCCTTCCATGGGGTGTGGATCACTTTGCCATGTACGACATATAGTCATTCCACTTAAGAA
>DOBW01000207.1 GCA_003504035.1 Rhodospirillaceae bacterium
ATCAGCATACTGTGAATACATAAAATCCATATTTCCATTGGCGAGAATGGCTCGGACATAAATATTTTTTCTTTTGGGAACAAGTATAGCCATGCGTGCGCCTTGTTCAGCCGTTTCTTCGGGAGCACAGTCGAAGAAAGTTTTATCTCCTATTCCGTTTTGGCGTATGGTGCCGCCTGAGGTTTGGGCGTGTTCGAAAACAAGATCAAAAAATCTTCTTATCCCTTCTTTTCCGTTTAAAACTTCTACATCCTCTGGGATGAAGCGGACGCCCTGATTGTCTATAAACTCGATGCGGTGATTTCTAAACACCTTCATAATATCCGAAATGGTGCCTTCTCTGGGAGTGACCTTATTGGATTCGATCTTGCGGATGGCCTGTGGGGTGAGGCCTGCGGCTTCGGCGAGCTCATCTTGGCTCATATCGACAAGGGCTCGTGCTGCGCGTATTTGGCGTCCGTTTATCATGATCGTTAATGTCCTTTAATTTAAAAAGGTCCAAAAGTTCTGAAACCGAAATTATCACCTTCCTGAAACTAATGCAACAGAACTTTTTAGTTGCGGAAACGGAACCTTTCTGATATATTCCACCTACAGAACGAGTGAGAAGACCGATTTATTTGACAAAAAAAGACATTAACCTGTTGATTTATATAATAATAAAAGGGACCGCAAGCAATGACGAATAAAAACTCAACAAAACGCCGTACGATTGAAGCTTTAAAAGAGCATATGAATCAAGTTGCCGATTCTTTGAAAGTTTCCTCTCCTATGGTTTCTCCTTCTTTTTCTGACAAGATTCCTGTCGCGCAGGTCGAGCGCATCAATGAGCGCGAGTTGACGTCTATTTATGCTTTGCTGGCTTATGTCTCTTATAATCAGAATGTTCGTCAAGAAACGGTCCAAACGATTCTTGAAACCGAGTTTCGTGTTGATAATGTCGCCAAGATCAGCCGCAATGATTATATGCGTGCTATCGAGTTTTTGGTTGATGTGAAAACAGACGAGATTATTAATTAAGCCTAAAAAATTAGTTCATCGCCGCCATAACCTTCAGCGCCGCCGGTCCGATTAGGACGACAAAAAGAGGCGGCAGAATAAAAACAATCATAGGAACAGTTAAAATGGCCGGTAAGCGTGCCGCTTTTTCTTCGGCAAGCATCATGCGATCTTCGCGCATTTCGCCAGAGAGAACGCGCAGCGCTTGTGCTAGCGGTGTTCCATATTTTTCAGTTTGAATAAGTGTATTAATAAGAGCCGTGACGCTAGGCAGCGGTACGCGATCGGCAAAGCCGCGCAAGGCTTGCTGTCTGTTAGGAAGAAAGTTCAGCTCGACACTGGTAAGGCCAAGCTCTTCGGCAAGCTCTGGTGCAGATGTTGCCATTTCGCGCGCTACGCGATCAAAAGAGGCGTCTAGTCCAAGGCCTGCCTCAGCGCAAATAACCATAAGATCCAAGGCATCAGGAATAGATTTGCGCAAGACTTCTTCGCGTTTTTGGCTAAGGTTTTTGACAAAAATGTCCGGCAACAACCACCCGAGGATAGCCGCGCCCATAACGGCCAAGAGGCCCAAGCCTGTGGGAAGTTGCACAGCTTTAACAAGAAAAATCATAAAGGCCGCAAAAGCGCCAAGGCCGCATGTTAAAGCAAGTTTGGCGAAGAGAAAGACAAACATTGTGTCACGTGCTTGATAACCTGCACGTCGCAATTTAAGCCGTAAATCAGCCAGACTTTTGCCTTGTGATAATTTAAACCATTCCACCACTTGCTTCATAAGGCTGGCGCGTTGAATATTGGCGCGGCGGCTGTTTTTTTTGACTTTTTTTCGCTCAAACTCATTGCGGTGTTGTGTCACGGCTTTGAGGCGATCGCTATCGACAGGATTATTATCAAGAAAAGCGGTCCAGATGAGAACAACAACGGCAAAAGCCGCCAGCCCGCAAAGGCCAGCGAGAAAATCAGGACTATGGAGAAAAATTTCAAGTTGTTCCATGCAAGTCTCTTCCTAGATTTCAAAGTTAATCATTTGTTTCATGAAAAACACACCAAGACTTAACCACGTCAAGCCACCACCGAGAAGGATTTGACCCTTCAGGTCGTTAAGCAAAATCATCATATATTCAGAGTTGACCGCCATCAAAAGCCCAAACATCAAAAAGGGCAGGGAGCCAATAATCATGGCTGAAGCACGCGCTTCAGAAGACATGGCGCGGATTTTAAGGCGAAGCTGACGGCGTTTGCGAAGGAGTTCGGCAAGATTGCCAAGCGTTTCAGCGAGGTTGCCTCCCGTTTCTTTTTGAATAGCTAGCGCAATGATGAAAAAGCGAAGCTCGGGGGTGTCAAGGCGCACTGTGATGTCCCACATGGCTTCTTCCAACGTTCGGCCCATAGCCACAGCGTCACTGATGCGTGTGAACTCAATACCTATGGGGTCGGGTAGTTCGTGGCCAACCGTTGCAACGGTTTCGGTAATAGGTAGGCCAGAGCGCAAACCGCGACAAATTGTGTCAATGGCTTCAGGAAAAGTGGCGAGAAACTTATTGACGCGCCGGTTTCCCATACGTCCTGTTATTTTATGGGGAAGATAAAGGCCAACGGCAATACCCATGAAAATAGAAATAATTTTTGTCCAGTCCATAACATTGGAAAAGATAAGATAAAAAACAAGAACAGTCAGAGCATTGATAATAAGATACTCGCCGAGCGTAATATTTCTTCCTGTACGGGCCAGACGTTCACGCATTTTCTCAGGATTAGGAAGCGTGGCTTTTATAATGCGGTCAAAAATAGCAATATTACTGTCGCTTGTGTTGCGTCGTAATTTGGCGTGCGTTGTTTCTTTGAGATTTTTAATGGGGGCTGTACCACCTACGCGGTCTAGCCTTTTCTTGGCGTTAGGTGAAGATGAATCATCCCAGAAAAAGGCAAAAAGAACCACCAGCATAAAAGCGCCGCCACCTAAAAGAATAACAAGTTGCATGGTCATGACATCGCCTCGAGTAATTCTTTTTCAAGTCCGTAATAGGCCGCTTTGGCTGCGCAGTGAGGGCGCAGGCCGCTATTGTGAAACTCAACGGTTAAACGTCCGTCAGGGAGTTCGCCTGTGACATCACAGGTAAAGAGATCCTGCAGGGCGATGACATTACCCTCCATGCCCATAATTTCGCTGATATAGGTGATGCGCCGCGAGCCATCACGCATACGCGCAACCTGAATAATCATATCAATAGCTGAAGCGATTTGCTGATGAATCGCGCGTGGCGCAAGGTTGGCTCCGCCAAGCCCAACCATGTTTTCAAGCCGCATAATGGCTTCTCGTGGGCGGTTGGCGTGAACGGTTGAAAGGGAGCCGTCATGACCCGTATTCATGGCTTGCAGCATGTCAATGGCTTCACCGCCACGTGTTTCACCTACGATGATGCGGTCAGGGCGCATACGCAAGGAGTTCTTCAGAAGATCACGCATGGTAATTTCACCATGCCCTTCAAGATTGGCGGGGCGTGTTTCAAGACGAACAACATGTGGCTGTTGGAGTTGAAGTTCAGCAGCATCCTCGATGGTGACAACACGTTCGCCGTGATCTATCATTTGTGACAGCGCGTTGAGCAGGGTTGTTTTCCCTGATCCGGTACCGCCTGATATCAAAACATTAAGTCTGCACCGTCCGATAATGCGCAAAACATGTGCCATTTGTGCGGAGAGGCTTCCATATTGAAGCATGGTATTAAGCGTGATTTTCTTTTTTGAAAATTTTCGAATAGTGATGGAAGGGCCGTCAATGGCTAAAGGAGGAATAATAATATTGACGCGTGAACCATCGGCTAAACGCGCATCGCAAAGAGGGCTACTTTCATCAATACGGCGGCCAATGGCGGTAACAATACGTGTCGCTATGGCTAGGACGTGGGCATTATCACGGAACTTGACGTCCGAGAGTGTCAGTCTTCCTTTGCTTTCACAATAAACTTGCTTAGGTCCATTGACCATTATTTCCGAAATTTCTTCTTCCGCTAAAAGAGGCTCAAGAGGACCAAGGCCTAGCATGTCATTTAAAAGTTGCTCAACAAGCTCGGCGCGTTCAACGGTGTTGAGTTGAATCTTGGTTTCCAGCAAAAGATCGCCAACAAGAGGCTTAAGATCATGCGCCAGATCTTCTCTTTGCATATGCGCGGCGGCGGACGTATCAATGCGCTCTAAAACGAGAGGCTGTATTTTGGTTTTGGCAA
>DOBW01000054.1 GCA_003504035.1 Rhodospirillaceae bacterium
ATCTCATCAACCATCAAAAACTGGCAGAAAAGGGGGCCTTGGATAAAACGGAAATTACGGCGACCATAGTCGACTTCTTCTAAAATCTCGGCACCGATCATGTCTGAAGGCATCAAATCAGGCGTACATTGAATGCGCTTGGTATCTAGTCCCATGACTTTTGAAAAAGCAGAGACAAGCCGCGTTTTAGCCAGCCCCGGAACACCCACCAAAAGCAGATGCCCACCCGCCAAAAGAACCGTCAGCATTTGATCAACAACATCTTCTTGACCAAAAATAACATGGCCTATTTCTTGACGAACAGAAGACATTTTGGCCGTAGCGGCTTCAAGCGCTATGTGAAAAGAAGGTGAGAGCGTTTCAGACATTAAAAAATCCTTGTTTTTCGTTTCCGGCTGTATCTGAAGAAGGAAGAAATTAAAAATAAACTAAAAAACAAATGGGATCCCTGCCTTCGCAGGGATGACCATGTTTTTTGTGTTTTACTTCTCACCATTCCCGTCACTATAACCAATCCAAAATAAAATGATCCAAAAAATGGAATGCCAGCCTTCACTGACATGACAGGGTTTATGATTGATTTTAACCCTTTATCGTCATCCCTGCGAAGGCAGGGATCCCATTTGGTTTCTTTTTTATAATCATTTTATTGTGGACCAGTTATAGATCGATGAAGAGAGGCAACTCAAGCTAGGAAAAAACAAGATAGACTTCTTTCCAAAAAGAAACAAGAATACACCACCATGAAACTTGATCCTGACAAACAGAACTGGATAAAAGAGCCTGCCCTTGTTTCCATTATGAAGACCATTGCGTCTCATGGCGGGGAAGCGCGGTTTGTTGGCGGCGCTGTGCGGGATTCCCTTTTGAGGCGAGCCGTTCAGGATGTTGATCTTGCAGTTAATATGCCTCCTGATGTGGTGTCCGATATTTTAGTGAAAGCTGGATTTAAAATTGTACCCATAGGCATTGAGCACGGCACCATCATGGTCGTTGCGAATAAAAAAAGTTTTGAAATAACGAGCTTGCGCCAAGATCATCAAACCGATGGCCGTCACGCTGTTGTATCTTTTACAACAGATTGGCAGCAGGATGCCAAGCGGCGTGATTTCACCATGAATGCGCTTTATGCCGATGCCTCTGGCGAGATTTATGATTATTTTGATGGGCTGAGTGATATAAAGGCGCGGCATTTGCGCTTTATTGGCCGCGCCCAAGATCGTATTGACGAAGATCATTTACGTATTTTGCGTTATTTTAGATTTCTTTCCCAGTTTGGCGAGCCTCTTCTTGTAGATCAGGAAGCTTTGGCAGCGTGTCGAGCAAAAGCAAAGCTTATTCCTACGCTTTCAGCTGAGCGCTTGTGGAAAGAGCTTTCCTGTCTTTTGTTGGGAAGCGCCGTAGGAACAACTGTGTCTTTAATGCAGGAAAACGGTATATTTGCGTCCTTTTTGCCACAAATCACGGATATAGGACGTTTTGAAGACTTTCTTCTGTTGGAAAAAAAACACACCACGCCGAACGTCGTAAGGCGTTTAGCCTGTCTTTTGAAAAAGGATCATGCGGCAACGGCGGTTACACTTCGACTTTCACGCAAAGAAAAAGAGCATCTTATCGGATGCAGTCAAATTCTGCCTGTTTTACGGGATGTTGATACAGCCTCCGTCTTGCGCCAGTATCTGTATGACACGGGCAAAGAGATTGTTACTAGTGCGCTTTTAATCCTTATGGCCGAAGGGGATAGAGAAAAAGAAACACTATTCTCCACACTAGATGAATGGGAAAATCCCGTCTTTCCTTTAAATGGTAAAAATCTCTTGGAATTAGGACTATCTCAAGGACCTGAAATGGGTGCGCTTTTAAAAAGCGTTGAGACATGGTGGCGCGGGCAAGATTTTCGCCCACTTCATAAAAATTGTTTTGAAAAAGCAAAAAGCCTTGTTAATGCAGACTCACAGGGCTGAAATCATGTTGTGATGCGACAGCAAAAGCTGATTCACGCCCCGAAGCAATAGAAATAGGCGTTCCATCTGCTGCATGAATAATGTACATGCATCGCCCATCAAGCATAACAGGCCGCACATAAACCAACGTGTTAAGCCACATGCGTTCAAAAAGGGTCTTGTTTTTTTTCTTTTCGGATGACATCAACATTTTACATCCTCCCTTATTGTAAAAACTATCAGGAAGGTGATAATCTTTTATTAACGATCCTGATTCTTTATACGAGAATTGCTAGGATTGGCATGTTGATTCCAACTTAAAGCGAGGAAGTTATGACGGAAAAAGTTCTCTATTGGTCAACCCTTGTGGCCGCTGTTTTAAGCTTACTTCTGTTTATTGTTAGCGTTTCGCTAATAAGTGGCAATAACGAGGTTCGAGAAAAAATTGGTAAAAAACAAGAGGTCATTAACGTCGCCAAAAACGTCCTTCCTATTAACCGGCAATTATCGCAAGCGCTTTATGAAGCTTCTATCGAGAAGGGTGATCTTAAAATCAGAGATCTTCTGACATCGCAAGGATTTACGATTCCTGAAAAAACGTCTTCCAAATCCAAAAAGAACAAATAAGTAGGAAAGGATAAAAGATTATGGCCCTAATAAGCAGCAACAAAATCACATCGACTCAACTTCTTATCCCCATGAGTTTGATGGTTTTCACGATGGTACTTCTTTTTGCATTTCAGATCTCACAAATTATGCATGATCGGGATAATTTGAATCAGACATTAGGTCATCTTGATGCCCCTTTGGCAGAAAGTGAAAAGATCAACAAACAGTTTGGTGGTCTTGTCCAAGGTACGCAGAAACTTGCACAAGAAGGCAATAAAACGGCAAAAGATTTTGTCGGAAGACTGAAGAAGATTGGCGTCATCGTTGATCGTCCTCAAGGACAAGTTCCGAGAGTCGATGATGTTCCACCACCACCTCCTTCGCCCGTTAAACCTTAAGACTTATTGAAAAAGGCCCCTGCCGCGAGGTGGGGGCTTTTTTTATGGCAAAAGTCCCGTCACCGCGAACCGACCGCTTGAGAGGCCCAGAAAGACTTGGGCGATCCAGTCCCTTTTCGTCGTCATACCGGACAGTCTCGATAGCTTCGCTATCGAGACGTGATCCGGTATCCATCTCACTTCCTTTGCAGCAAAGTGCTTAGATTGAAATTTCGTGTGATGGATTCCGGACCAAGTCCGGAATGACGCTTTATTGTTGTTGATGTAGCAGGACTGGATTGCCACAGCCCCTGCGGGGCTTCGCAATGACAACTATTATTTACTTACTATCCGTCGCGCCACACGAATAGGTTGGCAATTTTCGGCTTCAGCACGGCAACATCGTGGCGCCATTTCAGGATCACAAAAAGCGCAAAGCGCATGCGGGTGAGGGAGGATAACTTCATTTTTTTCGATCACAAAACCATCTTTCCTGAATTGCTTTAAAACACGAGAGAACGTCTCTGGCTTGATGTTCAAATAAGATGCAATTAAGGCTTTTTCAAAAGGCAATTTAAGAGGCGCTCCCTCAAGGCCTGTTTCCAAATGTAAATTGACCAAGAATCCTCCCACGCGTTGCGTGGCATTACGCAATGTTATTTGTTCAAAATGGGCAACAAATTTTTGAAGCCGCGAAGACGTTACAGTAAGCAAATTTCTCGCCAAAGTAGAACTACGCATACTCTGTTCACGCAAAGCCGATAAAGACAGCGCCAGCACACGAGAGTGCGATATTGTTCGCGCACCAATGGTTGCAACAGAACCCAGCGTTCCCATATCAAGCAAACACTCTTTTTTACCGATTATCTGAACGATAACCTCGCTGCCATCTTCTGTAGATTTAAAGCTTTTCGCCAGTCCATCCAGAAAGATAAAGAAACGATCTATCGGTTCACCTTGCGTTAAAAAAGTAACGTTCCTTTCAATCTCCATAAGGCGGGCGCCTTTAAGCACATTACGAAAAACGTTTTCTGGTATCCCGCGAAAAAGAGGAAGATCAGCAATCGCATGAATGTGTTTTTCAACATCACTATCGAGCGCATTGGCCATATTTCCAAAACGCTCTGTATCGCTTTCTTCCTGAGCTATTACTTCTAAAGCAAGGACAAGGGTCTCGTAGAATTTCTCAAGCAACGCATCAAGTGTATGAAACCAAACAAAAGGCGGCGTTTGTGAAATAAGACCTTTGGCATAACCCTCTTTAAGTTTACGCAGAAAATCATCCCAAAGCATTTGGGTTTCTGGATCTCCCACTTTTAAATCGCGCATTTTTTCGCGAAGATCTTCGTCTGCCAAATTAAGAAAAAGGCGTTCCCGTGCTAAATAGGCCAGCGCCAGCATTTTAATGCGCGCCGTATCGACGGAAGAAATCTCACCTTTAGCATAAACGCCAAGTCCGACATCGCGAAGCTGGCTCATATAACCAAGCGCCGCCAGAAGATGAATGATCGCACTCGTTTGCGAGGGGTTAAGACCATTCCATTCAATAAGCACAGCAAGCACAGCCTGATGAATGGGGTGCTCAAGATGAAAGAGATACCATTCGCTTAAAGAGTCATGATCCAGACCTTCCTTAAAAGGTGCTTCGGAACGGAGCGCCAAAGACTGGAGAATCCGGTTAGGCAAAAGGATGTTCTGAGGCAGGTGTTTTTCCCGTATCTGTGAAAGAATAGCCTCATTTCGGGCAGCTTGAGCTTCAAACGCATCGCGCTCACTCAGGCCAAGCATCGTGCGACTGAGAAGGGCAAAGCCTTTCTCTCGTTGAACGCCTGCCAAAAGTGAAAAAATTAGAGAAGCTTGTTCGTCCATATTTTGTGATGCCGTATGCAATAAAGGGTCTATTTCTTGATGTAGATCAACTATTACTATATCACAAGAGGATAGATTTTTGCTATCTTGTTGTTTTTCAGGGGCATCCTATGGATAAAACGTCTCTTCCTCTTCCTTTGGCGAAGATAATGCTGCACCTTATGCCACGCCCCCTTTTGGCGCGCAGTGTGGCCCTTGTTGTTCAGCGGATGGAAAGGCAGCATCCCGCTCTCTTCAAGAATGTCGCTCAGCTTGAACCAGCGACACTTCACCTCAAGCCAACGAATATACCTCACCATTTTGCGCTACGCACCGGAGAGAATCCGGACTTCACACTTCTTGAAAACGAGCGCGAACAAGCCGATGCCTGCATTTCGGGATCCCTTGAATCTTTGATTGATATGCTGGAAGGACGCGCGGATGGTGATACTTTGTTTTTTGCGCGTGAGCTTCACATCACAGGAGACACGGCTCTGATCGTAGCGCTGCGCAATACGCTTGATCGCGAAGAAATTGATCTTTATCAGGAAATTCTTTCTCTTTGTGGTCCTTTTAGAAAACCGGTGTCAATGGGCTTAGCTGTGACCGATCACGCTTTAGAAAAAATAAAAGAACACATGGCCACCGCGCATGAAGAGCTTCACCGCAGCCAAAAAAAGGCAGGGGAGAGATGACAGCTTGTCTTGAACTTGTTGCACCAGCAGGAACACCTGCGGCAGCGCGCGCCGCGATAGAGGCAGGTGCCGACACAATTTATTGCGGTTTCCGTGATTGCACCAATGCACGCAATTATCCCAGCCTTAATTTTGATCTTCAAGAGATGGAAGAAACCGTTGCCTTTGCGCATGACAAAGGTAAAAAACTTCTCGTGGCGATCAACAGTTTTCCGCGTGCTGGCGAACCGGAAGCATGGCACAAGGCTATTGATAATGCTGCTTCTCTTGGTGTTGATGCTGTGATTATGGCGGATATCGGATTACTTGATTATGCTACGTCCAAATATCCCGATATGCGCCGTCATTTATCTGTTCAGGCCGCTGCTTCGAATGCGCCTTCTATTTCTTTTTATCGTGAAAATTTTGATATTAAGCGCGTTGTTCTCCCGCGCATTTTTTCTGTAGAAGAAATCAAAATAATGGTCGAGGAAATTGATCTTGAAACAGAAGTTTTCTGCTTTGGTAGTGTGGGGACGATGTCTGAGGGACGGTGCTTTTTATCTTCCTATATGACGGGTATGTCGCCTAGCTCCGATGGCGTTTGCGCCCCTGCGCAGCACGTCACTTATGAGGAAAAGGAAGGTTGCACACATTCTTGTCTTGGCGGCACAACCCTTAATTGTTTTGGTGCGGATGAGCCAGCCGCTTATCCCACGCCGTGCAAGGGACGTTATCTCGTCAACGAGAAATCAACATATCTTTTTGAAGAACCTGTTGGATGGAACACTCTTGAAATTCTCCCTCAACTGAAAGCGGCGGGTGTCACGGCACTTAAAATTGAAGGCCGCCAGCGTTCCCGCGCCTATGTTGCACAAGTTGTTGGCACCTTCCGTAAAGCACTAGATGCTATGGAGAGGGGCGAAGAAGTCGGTGCAAGCGATCTGCACACACTCGCGGAAGGCAGCAAGCAAACAACCGGCGCGTATAAAAAGGGATGGAAATGACACAGGGAACAGGTAGTAGGGATCAGGTGTCGGGTAAAAAAAACATTGTCACTGCGAGGAGGCGCGGGTGCGCCGACGTGGCAGTCCAGTCTCTCAATGAAAAGTTTATGCGCTTTATTGATGCAACCGGACTGGATTGCCACAGCCCCTACGGGACTTCGCAATGACAAAAGAAAAGCATTCAAAACTCACGCTTGGCCCACTTTTCTTTAATTGGGAGGCC
>DOBW01000069.1 GCA_003504035.1 Rhodospirillaceae bacterium
ATGGGATTATATGTTACCCAATAATGGAGAAGATTTATGACCCTTCAGCATCAATCCTCGGCTCAGCTTCCTACACGCTTTGGTTTGTTTACCATCCATGTCTTTCGCGAAGATGACGGCACCGAACAAATAGCCCTTGTCGCCGGAGAGCCCGTTAATGATTGTCTCCTACGCATTCACTCCGAATGTGCGACGGGTGATTTGTTTGGCTCCCTGCGTTGCGATTGCCGCGATCAATTGGAAGCCTCCATGCAAAAAATTAGCGGTCAAGGATATGGCATGCTTATTTATCTGCGCAAGCATGAAGGCCGTGGCATTGGCTTGGCTAATAAAATAAAAGCTTACGCCTTTCAGGAAGAAGGACTTGATACGGTTGATGCTAATCTTTGTCTAGGCTTTAGCGCCGACATGCGCGAGTACGGCGCTGCGATTGAAATTCTAAATTATTTTAAATTGAGCCGTGTGTGTTTACTGTCAAATAATCCGTGTAAAATCTCTGCGCTTGAGGCAGGCAACATTACGATTTCTGAGCGCACCCCTCTATGGACAAAAAGCAACACACATAACGAGAAATACCTCAACACCAAGAAAGAAAAAATGGGCCATTTGGGGTAGGAGAACAGAAAAAAATTAAGGCTCAAGCCCGTTCAGCTTCCTCTGCTGCACATTTTTCACTACACGATCAACCGCAGGATTTACGCCTTTAACGCGGTGGGTAATTTCTTGCCCTGCCATTTTAGCAGCTATGAGGATTGGTGGCTTTTCTTCTGCCGAATTGTCAAAAACAAGCAAGTTGTCGGCTTGATTCATAAACCATTCAAGTTGAATGTGCGAACGCTCGTATCGTGCAAGGGCTTTATTCCACTCAACATCATGTCCACCTTTTTGTGCGCGTATTTTAACACGTTCAGGAGAAAGCTCTGGTGGATGAAGAGACACATAAACAAGTGAAAATTCAAAACCTTGTTCTTTTGCTTTTAAAACATCATCTCTGTATTTGGGAGAAGACAACACCGTTTCGACATAAAAAGATTTGCCCTCCTCTATATGACGATCAACCTCGGCATCAATATGTTGAGCAGCAAGGAGATTAACTTCGGGCAGAGGCTTGTTGGGATGTGTTTTTTTGAGTTTAAGCGTTTGTTCATCGGCATTTAATTTTGTGAGAGCATCTCCAAAACGTTCAATCACCTTATTGGTGGCCGTTGTTTTGCCTGCGCCATTAGGCCCCGCAACAATGAGCATCATTAATTTTTTCATAAGAAAATGCTTTCGTTAGAAATGCAATAAACTACGAATTATTTCGGTGTAAATTTACTTGCTACAAATTTACCGTTAGGTTTTATATATCCAGTTTTGCCATCACGCGTACACGGAGAGTTAATGCCAAGCTTTGCATTCTCTTCCCTTGCTTCTTGTGCCGCAATCTCAAATGAACTTGTCCATAATGATTCAAAACCTTCAGGGTTAGAAAATGGATCCAACACTGCGGCTCGTTCTTCTTTTGTAAGTTCATCTTTTTTTGCTGATGGCATAACAACACCTTTTTTAATGCTCTTTAGGGGCATTATCATGCTTTTGAAGGCTGGGTGCAAACCTTTCGTCAACTCGAAATTAACTATGTTTGTGACCGCATTCATGGATAGCCTCGAAATAAATTTCTAAAAATCAGTCATAGCTTGTCATGAAACTATAAATGCCGCCTTAATTAAAAGGCATTTTTACTTATTCTTTCGCATAAAAAATGCATCTTGTGCGGGTAAAAATACACACATGCTCAATCACTTTCGGCTGACGTCCCGCTAATCGTCTGAGAGAAGTTTCGCATGAGAGGATGATGTGCTGCATCCATCATTCCTGCCCCCCCACCAACGGAGGCGAAAAGTGTGCCGCTAATTGAAAAAAGAGCAATTGCAAACAAAAGAATTATGACGCCGCCAAAAAAAGAAAATCCCGCATGAACAATAGGAAGGGATTTCCCTTTTGAACCAGAGAGTTTAAACGCAAAAGATTTTGATTTCACAGCCAAAAAAGCAATCGTGCTTGTCGTAATAGCTGTTCCGAGCGCCATAGCAAACGTCGCTAAAACACCAGCCTTTACCGCACCTAACAGGCTAGCAAAAAGCAAAAGAAGCAACGCACCGGAACAAGGGCGCAGACCTATTGATAATGCAATTAAAATCGGGCCCCATTTTCTTGTTTTTCTATTAGGTTGCTCTACCGTTAGATCATGGGCATGATCACAAGAAACTGCATCTTGCGTGGAAAAGAGATCTTTTATTTGTTTTACGCCTCGAAAAAGAAGAGCACCTCCGACAAGTGCAATCAAAGCAAGGCTCAATCTTTCAAGCGTTAGAGCCGTTCCTTGTGCTTCATTTTGTGACAAGCCAAGAAGAAGCGACAGCCCCAAAACAAGAATAATCGCCATAACGGCTTGAAGGAAAGCTGCAGTAAAAGTGATGAACAGGCCTCTTTTAAGATTGTGTTCCCCTGCCAGAAGATAACTACTTACAACAACTTTGCCGTGCCCAGGCCCAACGGCATGTAAAATACCATAAAGAAATCCAATCAAAGCCAAGGAACCTGTTGCAGCCCAAGATTGTGTCTCGTGGATGACGTGAAGCAAGTCACCGATTTTGTCATGAAAAAGACGCTGCCAGTCTTGTGTCACAAGCAAAAGACTAAGAAAGAGAGGTTTTGCAAAGAACGCTAGAAATACGCCTAAGAGAATAAAAAAAATGAGCCAAAAGAAAAGGATGTGTTTGTTCAAGGACATGAAAGAGAAACCTTTTGTGCGAAGAAAGCACCGAGCTGATCTGGTGCTTTTATATTTTTTCCTAAGTTAGCTGCAAATTTTATCTTCATGATGTCGGGCTTCGGCGTAAAAAGCTTGAAAGAGCAATCTTTAGCACCTTCTCCTTCCAAAGAAATTGGGTCACCTTCTTTTTCATGAACCATAGATATGTAGTAAGTCATGTCATAAATACGATAGTCAACTTTGTTCGTTTTCACATCAAGTGGCTTAGCAAGCCAAACGGTAAAGTCTAATCCAATACGTCTTTTTTCCATTGTTGAATTAACATCCGTCACCTTACTGAAAGTGACCTCTTTGCCGTTTTTTTGAACAGAAGTAAAATAGTCAAACTCTTTCAAATTAGCTATATTGTCTTTGGCAAGGAGAAGAAGCTCATCTTGGTCTAATTTTTTATTTTTGTTGGCATCAAAGTCATGAAGAGCAAACTCGGTGTAATATGTATCGAAAAGCCAATGTTCTTTGAGGGCAACGATCTGACCCTGTTTTCCAAAAACAACTTTGACGCGGCAATCAATCCAAGCATGCGGATGCGCACAAGCTGGAGAAGAAAAAAACACGATGAATAGACTTATAAGCATATAGGTTAATCGAATATATTTCATTTAACGACGTTTCCCGCACAGACCACGAGTCTCGATACCGTGTGATCCAAGCTCAAGCTTCTCGATGATGCCTTTTTCCTCTCAACATCAGGACAATCTGAAGATTCTGAAAGAGTGTCAAAAATAACTTTACGGACAGCTGTCATTTTCAAACCTTCTTTAATACACTTTTTTTGTAACTCTGAGGTCACATCTTTATCCATGCCTATCAAGTTTATAACGTCTGTTTATAGCATATTCCCAAATATAAAAACAGCCCACCTATAAGATGGGCTGTTTTTATATTTGGTGCGGGTGAAGGGAATTCGTTTGCGGCTGCGCCGCTGCACGGCGCCTACGGCATAACTTTTATATGTTCGCTCGGCGTTATTCCGCCTCGCGTTAAAGAATGCCTTGTCGTGAACCCCCACTACTGGGGGTTCAAGTCCCGCACCCGACAAACCAAAAGAAAAAGCCCCCTAAAGGGGACTTTTTCTTTTGGTGCGGGTGAAGGGACTTGAAC
>DOBW01000005.1 GCA_003504035.1 Rhodospirillaceae bacterium
GAAGAACGCCGCCTCGCCTATGTCGGAATCACCCGCGCTCGCCGCCGCGCATGGATCAGCCACGTTGCCAACCGTTTTGTGTATGGCAATTGGACCAACGCGCTGCCCTCGCGTTTTATTGCCGAGCTTCCCGATGAACATACCGAGCATGCTTCAACTCTGCGCGGCCAAAACAAAAACTCTAGTACGATGCCATCATGGGATGAGGCTCCTACGCCGCGCAAACGTGGCCCTAACCTGTGGCAACAGCTTCAAGCCACACAGCGTGCAAGCGGCAGAAAACCACCGCCACAGATTGAAGGCAAAGCACGCGAAATTACCCCGCGCAAACGCGAAGGCAAAATCAATGTTGGAGATCACGTCACACACAAAACTTTTGGTACAGGTAAAGTTCGCCACATCGAAGGCGACAAGCTCGAGATCTTTTTTGACAAAGCAGGTGTCAAAAAAGTCGTCGAACGTTTTGTGACGGCGCTTTAGCCCTTTAACGGCATCGCAAAGGCTTTTAGGCCTGTGGCAATCTAGTCCCCTTTTCGTCGTCATACCGGATCATTTCCTTTGCAGCAAAGTGCTTAGATTGAAATTTCAGGTGATGGATTCCGGCCTTCGCCGGAATGACGCTTTTTTTATGGGTTTATACAGCTTCTGGATTCGCTAAGTTCACAAACGAAATCTACGTTGTTAAGCCGCCGCTTTCTTCGTCACCAGCCATGATTCAAGAGCCAGATACTCAAGGTCAGAGTTTTGCATTGTGAAAATTGCTTGATCCAAGTTCGAGGCCAAAGGATAACCATGCAAATTGAAGCTTGTATTCATAATCGCGCCAATTTTACTTTTTTCCTTAAAGGCTTTGATCAGATCATAATATTCCGAATTGGCTTCACGCTTTAAAATCTGAGGACGCACAGATTTATCTGCCTGATGCAAGGCCGCACGTAAAGCCGTGCGCCCTTCTTCGGTCGTATCAAAAGCATCAATCATATAAGGCGCATCGGCCTGTTTTGGATTTTCAATATAACGCGGTGCGTCAACATCCAAAATCGTAGGCGCAAAAGGCATCCAGAAATCACGCACCTTGATTTGATCATTAACCGTGAAAAAGGATTCCATATCCGCCGGATGCGCCAAGATAGCTCTATTTCCCAAAGAACGTGCGCCAAACTCGGCGCGCCCTGCAAAACGCGCTACAACTTTACGCTTGGACAAAAGATCCGCAATGGTTTCCTTGATGTTCTCTTTCTTCTCAAAAGAAAACTTATCGCGCGCCGGATGAGCATTTAAAAAAATCTCAATCTCGTCATCGCTGTAGGATTGCCCCTGATAAAGCGTTTGAACAGGTTCTAACTCAACACCCGCATCACGGCACAATGCGTAAGCCGCACCGAAAGGGTTTGTCTCGTCACCACATGAGGGCATAAAGCGCACCGCCGTGATCTCTGGCAATTCACGGATCATCTTATTGAGCTTCACATTCATGAAAAGTCCGCCACTTGTCATGACCTGCGTAATGCCCGTTTCCTTAATAGCATTTTGCACCCATTGCAAAACAACAACCTCCAAGAAATGCTGAAGCGCACCCGCCAAATTGTCGAAACGCACACAGCAGCTTGCATGTTTTTTGAGATGCTCCATCGCACGGGTCAAAGGAAAAGAGCTTTTGAAGACAAGAGGGTTTTCTTCGTCAAAACGCACAATATCTTTGAAGATTTTGTCGTACACATCCTTGAAATACTCTTCTTTGGCATAAGCCGCTAGCCCCATGACTTTATATTCGTGCTCCAGCATTTTCATGCCCATGAAAACAGTCGTCAGCCCATAAAAATAACCTAAAGAATTTTCTGTAGATGTCACCGCAAGCTGTTTTAATTCTTTTCCATCCCACGTGCTAACTGTGCTGGATGTGCCATCTCCATCGCCATCAGCCGTAAAGACAAGCCAATCAGAAGTTGCTTTTGGAAAAAAGCCCACCGGCGCATAAGCATGACAAAGATGATGATCAACACATTTAATTCTTTCTGGTGCCACGCCGCGCACTTTAAAATCAGCAACAAATTGGTTATAGCCTCGTTTAGTCACAGACTTGAGAAAGTAACGGCGGCATCGGCCCATCAAACGCATAAGAAAGCTCTGGCCAAAAGCGTAATCCATTTTCTTATAAAGGTTGTACAAAAACTTATTGTTCTCATACATGGGGCGCACGTGATGCGTCTTTGAAAGAAGTTCAGGATAGAGCATTGTGCCACAAACGCCCACCTGATCGAGCTGCGCATAGGTAATGCCAGCGCGCTGCAAGAGCCAATCAATGGCATCACATGGAAACTGGTTTGAGTTTTTAATGTTATTAAATCGTTCCTGACTTATGGCACCTGTAACGCGACCATTTTGCACAAGAAGAGCCGAGGCGTTATGCCCCAGCTGCAAGGTAAGTATGTTCATGTGACGAATTAGACCATACAGGAAATTAGAAGACAAGAGACGAGCACAACCTGTTTTTCTTTCTTGCGTCATTGCGAGGAGGCTTTTTAGCCGACGTGGCAATCCAGCCCCCGAACACTAAAAAACCCGCCTTGGAAAGACCAAAGCGGGTTTTTAGAATCGTTCAAATAAAAGGATTATTTGAACATGATTTCTACACGACGGTTTTGCGCTTCGCGAATACCATCAGATGTTGGAATGAGGAGGCTACCCTCGCCTTCAGCAACCGTGCTGATCAGACCAACAGGAACGCCCATATTAGCAAACTCTTCCTGAACAGCTACAGCACGTTCTTGGGAAAGCTTGTCATTATAGCTCGTCGCACCCTTTGTATCGGTGTGACCAGTTACAACAAGGCGTACGTACTTGCCTTTTTTATAGTCCGCCGCTGCTGAAGCAATGATGCGCTCTGCTTCAGTAGTAAGCGTTGCGCTATCAAAATCAAAGAAAACGACATAGCTCTGCGGAACGGCAGCAACAATAGGTGCAGATCTTTTCGGCATTCTTGGCATAGCTGCCTTTGGTGCCTTAGCGGCTTTAACAACAGGCACAGGAGCCGGCGCTTTTTCCGGCGTTGCAAACTGATAGCGAATACCCATCAAGATATTGTGCGAAGCATTCTCTGTTTCAGCGCTCACACCTGCGGAGCTTTTGAACTTAACTTCCGGCGTTGCAAAATAGCGATAATCCGCTGTGAACGACCAGTTGCCTTCAAGAGCAAGAGCAAAACCAGCAATCGCCTGATAAGCTAGAGCAAAACGCTCTTTATCAAGTGTTGCGCCATTGATGCTGCGGAGATTGTCGGCATCGACAAGCGAACCACCAATACCGGCACCAAGATAAGGAACAAAACGCGTGCCCGTTTTAAAGTCATAAAGAGTATTGAACATCAACGCTTTGTTGTGGATACCACCACCATCAAACGCTGTTGAACCCGTGCCCGTAACTTTTTGAACATCAGAATGACGATAGACAAATTCCAACTCGGTACGAAGACCATTGTTCCAATTATAACCGCCGCTTCCCGACAGGCCCCAGCCTGTTTTATATTCGATCTGATTGGTTACATTAGAAAGTGAACTGTCTGCATTAAGCTGCAAAGGCAAAACGCCTGCGCCGCCTACATACCAGTCTGGTCTCATCTTGGCGTGAGCTGAAGCGGGAAGCAAAAGAGCTACAGCAGCAATAACCACCCCTAAAAAGCGAAACGATTTCATGTGTCTTCTCCTCAATAATAAACGCGCACGACAGGATAATTGGCTCGTGCGAAGCCACAAAACGAACCATTCCCATAGCACTTTTCTTTAAGGAAGTGTTAACATTTTATAACGCTTTTTTAGAAAAATAAGATTTTATAGCTAAAAAAGGCCTTTTCTGGTACAATTATGACCCCAGATGGTCGGATGACCGCTGTTTTGACCCCTCAAAAGGTTGAGAGAGAGGAAAGTCCGGGCTCCAGACGAAAGAGTGCCGGATAACGTCCGGCGAAGGTGACTTCAGGGAAAGTGCCACAGAAAACAAACCGCCAGCCTCGCAAGAGTAAGGTAAGGGTGAAAAGGTGCGGTAAGAGCGCACCGCGTCTTTGGTAACAAAGATGGCAGGGCAAACCCCACTCGGAGCAAGACCGCATAGGAACCGCCTGTTCGCTTTCGAGCGAACGCCGTTTCGTCACGGCTGTGCAGGTTCGGGTTGGTCGCTCGAGGCGCTTGGCAACAAGCGTCCTAGATGAATGGTCATCCATCGTGTGCTTTGCGCGCGAGGACAAAATCCGGCTTACAGACCATCTGGGGCTTTTATCGT
>DOBW01000107.1 GCA_003504035.1 Rhodospirillaceae bacterium
TTTTGAGATAAAACCATAGGACAAGCGCGTATCCTTCATCTCAAAATGCTTAATATCAATCGCAACATAGGGATAAAAAGCTTCAATCTTCTTTGTTGGCGTTTCGCCTTTGGTAAATTCTTCAAAAGATTCCCGCAGATAATCTATATTGGCTTCATAGATTTCCTTTACATAAGCAACGGCCTTTTCAGGGTCACTGAAATGTTGGCTCTGTCCCGACATAAAAGGCGCATCTTTAAACATGAAAAAATCCTCCACTTCCATCTCTATCAGCAAGAAAGCAAACATCATCTCAAACAGGCCGCAAACCCAAAGCGGCAGAAATTAAAAATCTGCTTGATGCGTGGCAGCCTCAAAAAATCTAAAAAAGAAGGCCACCTATCATATTATCTTTGGGCCAAGAAAGAGACCACCCCAGTTTAACACCCAACTTTTGTTGCGGCTTAAGCATATCTTTCCAACGCATTTGCCCTGTAACGTTATCTGCGTCTTTTTCAAAGCCTGATGTTGTATATTTTTCATCAAGAACAAAAACTATTTTTTTGTTCCTTGGAACAGGAACCGTTTGCAGCACCTCAATCTTAACTGGTTTGCGATGCAAATTTTTCACTTCCAACAAAGTTTGGCGTAAACGTTTTTTGTCCTTAACAAGAACACCCGCTTCGCTCATTTCATCCTTCACCACATGCCTTTTGATAAGAACCTTATCATCTATGCCAAAGCCAAGATCGGTTTCTTCTCCTGTTCTCAAAAGAGGCAAATGTGTCGAGCCAATAAAAGCACCATCACGGAACAAGCTAGCCATACCCGGAAGAAGCGGCGTTTTACCACTAAGCTTTGTCACAGCCACTAAATAAGCAGAAACTGCATCGAGTTGAGGCTTTATTTTAACAACCAGCTCACTCTTGACCTCCAGTGACCCGACCATAACTTTGCGCGTTGAGCCATCAGACGGGACATTATTTTCTCCGGCAATTTCATATTCTGCTACATATTCGCCTGCCTTCAGATTTGCTGCAATGAACTTAGCTTCTTGAGGGGGTGCACCTGCCTGTTTTGGGGAAACAAACGCGATAGGGGCAACGCCGCCTCCGCTCATAGAATCCTCAAGCTCCATAGCATTTCCAATCATACCTTTTCTCAACCTTTCTCTTCCACGAAAATTAATCCACATGGAGTGAAGTGACGGCAAGGCCGCCCCGCGTGCCGGTTGCGCAGTAGAAAGAGTAAGCTTAACGCCGTTCCAATCTTCCCCTGTCCGCTGACGCACCTCACCATATTGCACCAAACGAACCTGACCGCTTTTTGTATTTAAACGCGCATCATAAACAGGAGACCAACCAGCCTGCGGCAACAAATATGTAATTTGCAAGGACAAGCGGGATTCTTGATTGCTCTCAACAGGAACGCGAACCGTTATACTGCTTCGCGCGCCGGTTTTAAGTTGATCAAGCTCTTTTTTAAGCGCTAAAATTTGTCTGTCGAAGCCACGCAATTTTATACCTTTTTCTGCCAGAGCGCGCAGCGTCCCCTGTGTCAAAGTTTCCAATGCCGCCGCAGATTTAGCCCATTGTTCAGGCTTGAGATCAACCACAGCAATATCTTCACGTGCACGCGCAGAGGCTTGCTGCGCAAGAGTCTCTAGAAATTTCTTTTTTTGTTCCAAGGCTGACTGATCCGCTAAAACAAGCACCTTTTGGTCTTTTAAAGCTTCTAAGCGAGCGTTGATTTCACGCTCCCGAGGGACAGCAAGTTCAGAACTAGAAACACGCTTGTTTTCCAAAGCTCCCAGAATAATCTTTGCTTGGCTCTTTCCTTCAACACGCAAAGAATTTGTCAACAGAGTACGTGGAAGCCCTTCAAAAACGATGGTACTAGCATCTTTCGGCACATCAATTGTTGCACTTCGCGTAACCATAGCACGATCAGCAAATACCGTTACGGATGCAATCTGACTTTGTGCAATCAACTCAGCCGCTTGCACTGAGCCGGAAACAAAAATAAAAACGACTGTAAATGCTGTCAAAAACCACCGCATAGTCTATCTCCGAATTACGTTGAAGAAAAAAGCATTTAACCCTACCATTGCAAAACATCACTTACAAGATGGAGAAACACATGGATAAACTTGTCCGCTTTAGCGCTTACATCTTCAACATATTGCTTCTCATCGTTTTTTTGTCCTTACTTCCTGAGCAAAACCTGAACGACCCACAAGAATTTTTGTTGATGATTATCCTTGCTGCAGCTCCCTTATTCAGTCTTGCAGCTCTCTGGTATGGGCCAGACATAGAAGAAAGGCGCTTACGTAAACGCCTTGCCAAAGCCGAACTTCGCACGAAATTAAAAAAACTAGGAGAAGAATAGCTAATTACTAAGCCCCATTAGGGAACAAGCAAAGTCATCTGCCTCAAAAGGACGGAGATCATCTGCGCCCTCGCCTACGCCAATAGCATGAATGGGCATTTTAAAGTGATCGGCAAGAGCAACCAGCACACCGCCCTTGGCCGAGCCATCAAGTTTGGTAACAACCAAACCCGTAACCGTTGTAAGCTCACGAAAAACCTCAAGCTGCGCGTGCGCGTTTTGGCCTGTTGTTGCATCCAAAACAAGAAGCGTTGCATGGGGCGCTTCGGAATCTTGCTTTTTAATCACGCGCACCATCTTGGCAAGCTCTTCCATCAAATG
>DOBW01000186.1 GCA_003504035.1 Rhodospirillaceae bacterium
CTCTTCGATAGCAACGGAAAGGCCAAGATTGGGGCCTTTGCTTTTTTTGATGTAATCGATGGCAAAGATCATGCGATTCCAATCTTTTTAAGTATTAAATAAAAATGGGATCCCTGCCTTCGCAGGGATGATGCGTTTTTTTGTGTTTTGCTTTCCACTATTCCCGTCATTCCCGCGAAAGCGGGAATCCCATTTAATTTTTCTTCAAGCATTCCTGAACCCATCGTATTAATAAACGCAAACAACTACCCTTATGCCACATTTTATATGAAATGGGGACTTGAAAAGAAACACTTTTGACGCTTAGAATGGTTGTTTCGCTGTATAGAAAAGAGAAACAGTCAATGGCCCAGTCTATTATTGATGTTCAGGGTGTCACGCGGACATTTAAGAGCTATGAAAAAGACGCGTCATCAAAGGGTTGGTTTTCGCGGAAGAAATCCCATCTCTTGACGGCTGTTGGGGATTTGGATCTTGTCCTTCAATCTGGCGAAAAGGTCGCGTTCATTGGGCCTAATGGGGCAGGGAAATCAACAACACTAAAAATACTTTCTGGTTTGTTGCGCCCCACCTCCGGTATAGCGGAAGTTTGCGGCTTTGTGCCGTGGGAGCAAACACGGCAGCTAGCCGCACATATCGGGCTTGTTTTTGGGCAGCGTTCGCATTTATGGCCTGCCTTGTCGGTGGAAAACAGCTTTGATCTTCTTGCCAAAATCTATGGACTTGAGGAGAAAGCTTATCAAGAGCAACGGGATAAGCTCATTGATGTTTTTGGGATTGAGAAACTTTTACCCCAATTGGCGCGGACGCTTTCTTTGGGTCAGAGGATGCGCTGTGACATTGCCGCCGCCTTGCTCCATCAGCCAGAGGTTCTCTTTCTTGATGAACCAACCATAGGTCTTGATGTGACGGCCAAGGCTCTGTTGCGCGATCATCTTAATGTTTTGGCGCGTGAGTTTGAAACAACAATTCTTTTAACCAGCCATGATGCAGATGATGTTGAAAAAATATGTCATCGTGTTGTGCTTATTGATCACGGGCAAAAGCTTTTGGATACGAGCTTGATTAATTTGCAACGTGATTTCACGCATTTTAAGACGCTGCGCATTGCTACAGAAGAGCGCGATCCTGTTTTCGTGCATGAGCATGTTGCCATGGCTGAGCGCGGCGAGCATCGCCTTGTTTTGAAGGTAGATGTAACGCATATCGAGATGGAAAAAGTGGTTTCGCTTTGCCTTGAAAAGTTTAAGCTTTTGGATATAGGTATCGAGGATATGCCGCTTGAAGAAATTATTAAAACCATTTACGCGCGAAAGGCTTGCCCGCTATGAGACGTAAATGGGAACTATTTTTAGCCTCTTCGCGCATGGGATTTAAAAATGTTCTGGCAGATAAAATTCTTATTGCCGGATCGTTTCTTATCTACGCCATGATTGTGATTCTTTATGGTGGTCTCATTAAACTTATCCCTGATGCTGATCTTGCGGTTTATGGTTTTTCACATGCGCAGATGATTTGGTATATTGGGACGACAGAGTTTATTCTTTTCACATCCTCAAGCTGGTCTTTTAAAGAAGTGCAGGGTGATTTTACGTCTGGTGAAGCGCATCTGCGGATTCTTCGACCTGCATCCTATGCCTTTGTGCGTTTTTCTTTTTGGAGCGGCGAGTCATTGGCGCGCGTTGTCATACTTTTTCCTCTTTATTTTATCCTTATAGGTTGGTTTTCCGGAGAATTCGTTTTGTCATGGATAGGTTTTTTGGGGCTTTTGTTGAGCATGCCTTTGGCGGCATTGATGATGAATTGCGGTGCTTATATTATTGGTGCTTCTTGTCTGTGGTTTGTTCAGTCTGAGCCTGCCGCGTGGATATGGCAAAAAAGTATTTTTCTTTTAGGCGCGATGCTTTGGCCGCTCGTTTTTTATCCTGTGTGGGCGCAAAATATTGTGTGGATGTTGCCTTTCCATGGCATTTTGGCGCATGGCGGTAATTGGGCGCTTGATCTTCCGATGCAAACCTATGTTTTTGGTTTTATCAATCAGATCATTTGGGCGGTCCTTTCCTTATGGGGCTTGCGGCGTTTTGATCGGCTTGTTTTGCGCCGCGTTCAGTCGGGAGAAACATGATATGAAAGATTTTCTGACCTATCATTGGACTTTGATGCGAGCTAATATGCTTTCTTATGCGCCGGAGAAAAAGCGGCTTTTCATCATGTCTTTTTTTATGATGATCCAAAACGCTATGTTTATTGTGCTGTGGGGAATCTTCTTTGGCTCTGTCAGTGAGGTCAAAGGCTGGCAGCTTGAGGATGTGGCGCGCATGTACGGGATCGTTGCTTTTTCTGTCGGGGCTTCGCTCTTTTTCTTTAACGGGGTGAGATCGATTGCTTACCGCATCAATGATGGGACGCTTGATGGTTTTATTACAAAACCACGTGCCGTTTTGCCTGCGCTGCTCATGAGCTCATCTTTGCCTGCAAGTATTGGTGATATGGCTTTTGCGCCGATTGTGTGGATTACTTTTGGAAATCTTGCGTGGGGGGAAGTGCCTCTTTTGCTTTTCGTATCCCTTATTTCTGTTGTTATTTTTCTCTCCATGACGATTATTATCTTTTCGGCGGCCTTTTGGTTGAAGGGGCAAACACGCTTTTCCGAGCAACTTTTTGAGATGCTGATTATTTCTTCATCCATGATTTTGCGTGGTCAGCCCTTTGGCGTCAGGCTGGTTATTTTTACAATTTTACCAGCAG
>DOBW01000083.1:0-499 GCA_003504035.1 Rhodospirillaceae bacterium
GACTGTTTCAACAGATTATGATACATCCGATCGCCTTTATTTTGAGCCTCTTACTGCAGAGGATGTCATCGAAATTGTACGCGCCGAGCGCGAAAAGGGTGAGCTTCTTGGCGTCATTGTGCAGTTTGGTGGACAAACACCGTTGCGCATTGCAGGCGCTTTAAAGAATGCGGGAATTCCTATCTTGGGTACCTCCCCTGATGACATTGACCTTGCCGAGGACAGAGAGCGCTTCCAGCTTTTGCTCGGTGAGTTGAAGCTTCGCCAGCCCACCAATGGTTTAGCGCGCAGTGGGGACGAAGCTGAGGCTGTTGCTGATGAGATTGGCTATCCTGTCGTGATCAGGCCTTCCTATGTTTTGGGTGGGCGTGCCATGGAAATTGTTTATACGCCTGAGGCATTGCGCCGTTATATCGAACAAGCCGTGAGCGTGTCGGGCAAAAACCCTGTTTTGATTGACCATTATCTAGAAAATGCCATTGAGGTAGATGTCGATGTG
>DOBW01000083.1:575-9776 GCA_003504035.1 Rhodospirillaceae bacterium
GGCGATAGCTCCTGTACGCTGCCGCCGTATTCTTTGTCCGGTAAAATTGTTAAGGAGATAGATCGTCAATCACGGGCCTTAGCCAAAGCGATTAAGGTCAAGGGGCTTATGAATGTTCAGTTCGCCGTTAAAGATGAGGATATTTATATTCTTGAAGTTAATCCACGGGCGAGCCGAACAGTTCCCTTTGTTGCCAAAGCGACAGGTGTTGCGATTGCTAAAGTGGCGGCGCGCATTGCTAGCGGGGAGAAACTCAAAGACATTTTGGATCAAGAGAAAACAGGACAGCCTTTGAATCGCTTGGCGGTAAAAACACCAGTCTTTCCTTTTGCGCGTTTTCCCGGAATTGACACTATCTTGGGGCCAGAGATGAAATCGACAGGCGAAGTCATGGGCATGGATCGCGATTTTGCCCATGCCTATGCCAAGGCGCAGCTGGGGGCAGGGTTAGAGCTACCTTGTTCGGGTACGTGTTTTATCTCGGTGAAAGATTCAGACAAAGTTTCGACAATTAAGTTGGCTTGGCAACTTCTTAGAATTGGATTCGATCTTATTGCGACAAGTGGAACGGCGCGGGCGCTTAAAGAGGCCGATCTTCCTGTCCGTAGAGTTAACAAGGTTCATGAAGGTCAGCCTCATGTTGTTGATGCTATGATTAATGGTGAGGTTCAGCTTATGGTCAATACAACGGCGGAAGGGGCTCAAACGCTTATAGATAGCTTTAGTTTGCGCCGCACAGCACTTGTGAAGGGAATACCCAACTATACAACTATGGCGGGTGCTAAGGCCGCTGTTGGGGCTATTTCAGCCCTTCAGACTGGAACCCTTGAAGTTGAGAGCCTTCAGTCGTATCTTAAAGCTTCAAACTGATGTCTTGATTCTTAGTTCTTCTCTTGTTTTCAGCAAGAGAAAAGGCGAGGATTGCTTTGTTTTTTGTATGTTTTTCATCTGTTGAGGTGTTGTTATGACCGATAAAGTTCCAATGACTGTGAAAGGGCACACACAGCTGGAGGAGGAGTTTAAACACCTCAAAACGGTTGAGAGGCCTTCCATTATCAAGGCCATTGCTGAGGCGCGTGAACATGGTGATTTATCGGAAAATGCCGAGTATCACGCTGCACGTGAGCGCCAGAGCTTTGTTGAGGGGCGTATCCAAGAGCTGGAAGGCAAACTTGGCCGCGCCGAAGTCATTGATGTTTCCAAGCTCAGTGGTGACACGGTCATGTTTGGCGTTACCGTAAAACTTATCGATGATGATACAGAGGAAGAAGTCCTTTACCAGCTTGTTGGCGATGATGAGTCAGATATCAAAGCGGGTCTTCTTTCGCTTTCTTCCCCTTTGGCGCGTGCGCTGATTGGCAAGAAAAAAGGCGATATAGTTGAGGTTGGTACGCCTAAAGGTTCCAAGTCTTACGAGATTGTTGCTATTGATTTTAAATAAAGCGTGCGTATCACTCCTTATTTCGATGACGACAAAGACGGAGACTGCTACAAGCAGGTTTCAAAAGGACATGTTTGCTTATGAATGAAATACTCGACCTTATCCAGCAAAATGGCGACCTCTTTTATTTTATAACCTTTATCTGGACAGCACTGGAAGGCGAGACTTTTGTTGTCTTTGCCGGACTTGCCGCGCAGCGCGGTCTTCTCAATGTTTATATTTTGTTTGTTGCCGCTGCTTTGGGAAGCATGCTTGGAGATCAGTTTTTCTTTTTTATAGGTCGTTTTTTTGGCCGCCGCATTGTTCAAAAGAAACCGAGTTTAAAGCCCAAGCTTCAAAAAGTTTTTGATGCTTTGGAAAAATATGATGTTGTTTTCATCCTTTCCTATCGTTTCATGTATGGTGTGCGCAATATCAGTGCCTTGGCCATTGGGATGAGCCAAATCTCATGGAGACGTTTTTTCCTCCTCAATACGCTCGCGTCTTTTTTGTGGTCTTTCATCTTTTGCGGTGGAGGGTATCTCTTTGGCGAAATCTTGAATTACATGGGAATCGCTAATGATGAAAATGTCGATTTTGATGTCCGAAACCTGATGATTGCCGTTCTTGTGCTTTTTGTGTCTATTGTTGGTTTGCGTTTTTGGATGGCAAAACGCAATAAAGCGGCGCTTGAAGAAAAAACGGAAGATAAAGAATAACCCTTTGTTTTTTAAAAGAGAGAAAACAAAGCCGCGTTTCAAACAGGGGCTTAAAAAGCCTTTTCTTTACTTTGCAGCAAAATTTGGTTAACAAAAAAATCGCTTGAGAGTGTACAAATCCTCTAGACAGAAGGGCGCGTACGTTTTAGAGAAAGGCCTCTCGCGCGGGGCGCTTATTCGTAATGTCGGGAACCCTTCCGGCTGAGATGAGTCTGCTCAAGCGCATAACAGAAACATAGATTAACAACAGAAGGCTATGCAGATCATGAGCGATATTGCGGAAAGCGTAAAGAAGATTGTCATCGAACATTTGGGTGTTGATGCGGCTAAAGTCACAGAGAACGCCAGCTTCATCGATGATTTGGGCGCAGATAGCCTAGATACGGTCGAGCTCGTTATGGCCTTTGAAGAAGAGTTTAGTGTCGAGATTCCAGACGATGCAGCCGAAAAGATTGTTACCGTTAAGGATGCAGTCGACTTCATTACAGAGAAAAAAGCGGCGTAAAGTTCTTGCCTTTTTCTGCTTTTGAAATTTAGGTAGAAGATAGAAAATGAGAAGAGTCGTCATCACAGGTCTCGGGATGCTGACACCGCTTGGTGTTGGTGTCGACTTTAACTGGGAACGCCTAACGGCTTCGCAAAGTGGGATTCGGTCGATTTCAGGTTTTGAATCTGCCGATCTCACATCGCGCGTGGCCGGACAGGTTCCCCGTGGGGATGCGGATGGTGAATTTAATATTGACACCTTCATACCGCCTAAAGACCAGAAAAAAATGGATGTCTTTATCCATTTTGCGATTGCAGCGGCGGCTGAAGCGGTTAAGGATAGCGGCTATCTTCCCAAAACCGAAGAAGAGCAAGAGCGTGCTGGCGTTCTTATTGGCTCCGGCATTGGGGGTCTCAATGAGATTTATGAGACCGCTCTTGTTCTCAAGGAAAAAGGCGCACGTCGTGTTTCTCCTTTCTTCATTCCTAAGAGTCTGATCAATCTGGCCTCTGGTCAGGTTTCTATTGAGCACGGTTTTCGAGGGCCCAATCATTCCGTTGTTACGGCTTGTGCAACGGGAAGCCATGCCCTTGGTGATGCAGCGCGTTTTCTTATAAATGATGATGCGGATGTGATGCTGGCGGGTGGAACAGAGGCTGCTGTTTGCCGTATTGGCGTTGCGGGCTTTTGCTCGATGCGGGCTTTATCAACTGGCTTTAATGACACGCCGGAAAAAGCGTCACGTCCTTTTGATGCAGGCCGTGATGGGTTTGTCATAGGCGAGGGCGCAGGCGTTGTTCTTTTAGAAGAATATGAGCACGCCAAGAAACGTGGCGCTAAAATCTATGGCGAGATTATCGGTTATGGTCTTTCTGGCGATGCTTATCACATGTCGGCACCTGCTGATACGGGTGATGGCGGGTTCCGTGCCATGAAGATGGCGCTGAAGCGTGCCTCGGTAAATGTGGATGAGATTGATTACATTAATGCCCATGGCACTTCCACGCCGCTTGGTGATGAGATTGAGGTTGGCGCTGTTAAACGTCTTTTAGGCGATGAGGCAGGCAAAGCGACCATGTCATCAACAAAATCAGCAACGGGTCATCTTTTAGGTGCGGCTGGTGCGGTTGAGACGATTTATTGTCTTAAGGCCATGCAAGCGGGGCTTATTCCACCGACCCTTAATCTCGATGATGTTTCTGAAGGCTGTGAAGGGATTGATCTTGTTCCTTACAAAGCCAAGGAGAAAGAAATCAACATTGCCCTGTCCAATTCCTTCGGCTTTGGCGGCACGAATGCGAGCCTTGTTTTTAAAAAAGTTTAGTTTTTACTTTTCACACATACTCACGTTTGAAGCGTTTCCCCAGACTCGTCATGATTTGATAATCAAGCGTCTTAATTCCAGTAAATCATTTGCTGGAGGCTGATTCGCAAATGAGGAAGAGGCGAAAAAACGGCCATTTTCTTTGTTTTTTCTCCTGTATTCACTGTTGTTTCGAATCTAAAAAGAAGCTCTTTTCAAGCTACATCAAGTAAGGCACATTAGAAATGTTTGTATTAGAGAAGGGTTTTTTTCCAGCTCTTCCCTATTCATGCCACATTTAATGTGCTAAATCGTTTGCACGTTATTTTAACAAAAGGAACCTCACAGATGAAGAAACCACTTCGTATTGCACTGCTGGGTTTGGCTCTTGGCACATTGGTGCTTCCCGCCACAGCAGCAGAAAAAAAGAGTGATGACCCTGTTGTCGCACGTGTTAATGGCGCTAAAATTTATCGTTCTCAGATTTTGCGTGAGCTTCAAGCTATGGGCGCACATGCTGCACAGCTTCCTCCCAATGTGCTGTATCCCAAGCTTCTTAATAAGGCGATTGTAACGAAGCTGGTTTCATCCAAAGGTTATGCTGCCAAGATGCAGAAAGATCCCGAAGTTAAAAAACGTCTGAAAGATTCCGAGGATGAGATTGTGGCCGATATTTATGTCCGCAAGACCATTCAGCCTAAAATCACAGACGCGAAGATCAAGGCTCGTTACAAAAAGCTTTCAGGCAAGTTTAAACCACAAGATGAAATCCGTGCACGTCACATTCTTGTAAAAACCGAAAAAGAAGCGAAAGCGCTTCTGAAGAAAATCAAAAATGGTGATGATTTTGCCAAGATCGCGATGGAAAAATCACAAGATAAGGGGTCTGCTAAGCAGGGCGGTGATTTGGGTTATTTTACGCGCAAGGTCATGGTGAAGCCTTTTGCTGATGCTGCCTTTAAGCTTAAAGCCGGTGGGATTACCGATAAGCCTGTTAAGACAGATTTCGGCTATCACATCATTAAAGCTGAGGATCGTCGTAAATCTTCGCCCCCACCATTGAGCGAGGTTAAAGACCAGATCATGGGTCAAGTTGGCCAAGAATTGGTTGAAAAGATGATTAATGGATTAAAAGCCAAGGCTAAAATCGAGAAGTTCAATATCGATGGAACGCCTATTAAGAAAGAGAAAAAAGCCAAGAAAAAATAAGCATTGGCTACTTTTAGAAAAGCCCGTCAGGAAACTGGCGGGTTTTTTTAGTCCTTTCCGTTTAGAAATTTGTCATCCCGCACAGCCTGAACGAAAGTAAAGGCGAGCAAGCGGTATCCAGAGCCGCGAAAAATGAGCTTGGGTTTTTGCCGCTCTGGACCCCCGCTTTCGCTAGGGAGACAAGTTTTTATTGTCAATTTTGCTATATGTTCGGTGCGCAGCGACACAGATTTTTATTACAGCGTAGTTTACATGACCACTCTAAATTGCCATACTTTTTAAACGTTTTTTGCATTTTGAAGAAAGTTTACTCATGTCTTCCTCTCTCCGTGTGACCAGCAACGACAGCGAATGGAGTCCTAAATATTATGGCGTTATTGTCGGACTGTTTTGTGGGATTTATATGATTTCAACAGCGATTTCCCTTAAAATTATTGTGTTGGGGCCGTTTATTATTTCGGCAGGACTGCTTGTTGTTCCGCTTTGCACAATCATTACCGATATTTTGACAGAGATTTATGGATTTAACCGCACAAGACAAGCCATATGGACAGTACTTGTGTGTATCATTTTGTTTTCTTTTTTCTCTCAAATTGCTGTGATGTTGCCTCCTGCCTCTTTTTGGCCGCATCAAGAGGCTTATACGACCATTTTTTCTGCAACGCCACGTATTGCTCTGGCGGGTTGCTTGGCGTGGTTGACAGGCGAGTTTCTTAACAGCTATGTCATGTCAAAGATGAAGATTTTTCAGAATGCTAAAAATACGTCTCTACGTTTCATAGGCTCAACAATTATTGCTCAGTTTGCCGACACGATTGTCTTTATGTTGGTTGCTTTTGGGGGGGCAATGCCTTGGGAGGCCTTCGTTAAAATGGCATTAATTGCTTGGATAGCAAAAATCCTTTACGAGGTTTTTGCTCTTCCCTTATCTCTCTCTGCGACAAAAAAGCTTAAGCAGATGGAAGGCATCGAGCATTTTGATAAGCAAAAAATCTCGTTAGTGTAATATATCATTTTAGAAATTTGTCATCCCGCACAGCCAGAGCGAAAGCGATGGCGTGATGCGGGATCCAGAGTCACGAGGAACTACCTTGAGTTTATGTCGCTCTGGACCCCCGCTTTCGCGAGGGTGACACAGTTTTTTTTAAACCGTCTCTTCGACAGGAGAGACTTTTTTGCGCTTATCTGAAGGTTTTTTCTCATAAGAGAAAGTAAGCTCATTGGCCTTATCGCCCAGATCAATGGCAACCGTTCCGCCTTTTTGTAATTTGCCAAACAACAATTCTTCAGCGAGTTGCTTTTTGATTTTCTCCTGAATGAGGTGTGCGAGGGGCCGTGCGCCATAAAGTTGGTCATAGCCTTTCTTGGCTAGCCACAGGCGCGCTGCAGGTGAAAGCGTGATGCACACCGCGCGGTTTGTAAGCTGCTGTTCAAGCTGGAGAACAAACTTATCAACAATTTTCTCGACACTTTTGCGCTCCAGCGCCTTAAAGGTGATGATAGCATCAAGACGGCCTCTGAACTCTGGGGCAAAGAGGCGATTGATGGCCTCGATGTCTTCACCTTCACGGCTTGAGCGCTCAAAACCTATGGCGGCTTTAGCCATTTCGCTGGCACCGGCATTTGTGGTCATGATGAGGATAGCATTACGGAACGAGATACTCTTGCCGTTATGGTCCGTCAGCTTGCCGTGATCCATAATTTGCAGAAGGATATTGAAAAGATCGGGATGTGCCTTTTCAATTTCATCAAGAAGCAAAACACAGTGCGGGTTTTGATCTACAGCATCGGTAAGCAGGCCGCCTTGTTCAAACCCAACATATCCCGGAGGTGCCCCAATAAGACGCGCAATACTGTGTTTTTCCATATATTCGGACATATCGAAGCGTTGAAGCTCAATGCCGAGATTATGGGCCAGTTGTTTAGCGACTTCTGTTTTGCCTACGCCTGTTGGTCCCGAAAAGAGATAAGAGCCAACCGGTTTTTCAAGTTCTTTCAATCCGGCGCGAGACAATTTAATGGCACTTCCCAAAGCAAGAATAGCCTCGTCTTGTCCATAGACCATGGATTTGATGTCGCGTTCCAGATTTTTAAGAACGGCACGTTCGTCATGGCTGACAGTTTTTTCTGGAATGCGGGCTATTTTGGCAATAATGCGCTCGATATCGCTGGCGCGAATTTTTCCTTTTTTGGTTGTTTTTTGTACTAGCTTTTGGAAAGCACCGGCCTCATCAAGAACATCTATGGCCTTGTCCGGCAATTTCCGGTCATGAATGTGGCGCGCGGATAGCTCGACAGCCACCCGTAGCGCTTCGGTTGTATAACTCACCTTATGGAACTTCTCATAGGCAGATTTAACACCGGTTAGAATGGAGATGGTTTCTTCAATGGTAGGCTCATCAACATCTATTTTTTGAAAGCGCCGCGCGAGGGCATGATCTTTTTCAAAATAATTTCTGTATTCCTTATAGGTTGTAGAACCAATGCAGCGCAGCTCACCATTGGCTAGCGCAGGCTTCAGAAGGTTGGACGCATCCATGGACCCGCCAGAGGTAGAACCTGCGCCAATCACGGTATGAATTTCATCTATAAAGAGAATAGCACCGTCCAGTTTCTTGATCTCGATCAAGAGATTTTTAAGCCGCTCTTCAAAATCACCGCGATATTTGGTGCCTGCGAGGAGGCTTCCCATGTCGAGGGCATAGATCGTAGCCGCCTCAAGCGATGTGGGCACTTCTTTTTGGGTGATGCGCAAAGCTAGGCCTTCGGCCAAAGCAGTTTTTCCAACTCCTGAATCGCCGACATATAAAGGATTGTTTTTTTGGCGGCGTGACAGGATTTGAAGGGTGCGTTCAATCTCGGCTTCACGTCCGATAAGAGGGTCTATTTTGCCGTCCTGTGCTTTTTGATTCAGATTGACGCAATAGGTTTGGAGCGCTTCGGATCCTATTTTGGATTCTTGTTCTTCTCCGTCTGCTGTCGTGGCGCTTTTTGTTTTTGAAATGCCATGAGAAAGATATTTTACCGCATCAAGGCGCGACATCTTCTGCTTTTCGAGGAAATAGAGCGCTTGGCTTTCACGCTCATTAAACAGAGCCACAAGAATGTTCGCGCCGGTGCAGTCTTCATGTCCCGACGATTGCACATGGATGATGGCACGTTGCAAAACACGCTGAAAGCCGGTTGTGGGTTGGGGGTCGACAGGGTTTTGATTTGTCAGGACGTCTAATTCTTCTTCAATATAAAGATCAAGATCGGTGCGTAGCTTGTCGATATCAACTTTACATGCCTGAAAAACGGCCAACGCATCGGGGTCTTCGGTGAGCGCCAAGAGTAAATGCTCTAACGTCACATATTCGTGGTTTTTTTCGCCAGCCAGCGCCAGCGCCCGATGGAACGTCTTTTCAAGGTGAAGTGAGAGCATAAACAGCCTCTTTTAACTAGAAATGTTAACTTTATATGGCAATGAAAAGAGGCAATAACAAGATTATTGCCAAAAAATCTTATGAAACTATTGTTTTTGTTGTAAAAAGAAAAAGATATTTTACGAAAATATAACAGCGAAACCATAAAAATGCCCAATCATTCATCCATCACTTTTTGTATAGAAGGCGAAGAAGAGAATAGAACATTAGGCAATGCTTTCGGTCAGCATTTTATTGATCCTTTGATTTCTCAGCGCCATGTTGGTGTTTCCATGATGGGAGAAAAAGATATTGGCAAAAGCACTTTTTTCTATGGCTTATTAAAAAAATTTTTTCAAGAAAAAGAAATGGGCCCTATTTATTACAAAAACGTTATAGAAAAAAAAGGTCGCCGTTTTCGATGGAAAGATATGGGGATGTCTGGTGCTTATTTGAACATGATGGATTTTCCCAAGGCACAACATGGCTATCTTGTTCCGCCTCCCTCTGGCAGAAAGGCTTTAGAGAAAGAACCTTTTGGTAGCGGTGAATGTTTGCCTGGACTGGATTGTGTTGAACACCCAACCTTACCTAATTTGTCGCGCTGTGATGTTATGGTTACCCTTATGGGGGAAGACAATTCGGTTTATTTAAGCAAG
>DOBW01000193.1 GCA_003504035.1 Rhodospirillaceae bacterium
GCGCACAAACGACTGCAAGACTTTTTTCTACCTTGATGATCTGGTGGTTATAGCGAGGGGCCTGCACCCGATCCCATCTCGAACTCGGACGTGAAAACCCTCAGCGCTGATGGTACTATGCCTTAAGGCCCGGGAGAGTAAGACGCTGCCAGATCTTCTAGGTAGAAAGAATCTTATAAGAAGAAAATTCAAATTCTGTTTTGTAATGTTCCTAAAAACCTTCCTTAACCGGAAGGTTTTTTTTCGTGAAACGACTATAACTTGCTGGCTTGGGGACTAGACTGCCACGTCGCTACGCTCCTAGCAGTGACGGCGTTTTTTTTGTTGTTAACCAAAAACATATCTGTCATTCCGGCGAAGGCCGGAATCTAGTTTGCTTTTTTCTTTTTTTATTTTATCCTTGCTGCAAAGAATTTTTCATATTTCAGGAGGTTTATTATGACAGATTTCAAAAAAGATGACGGATTTGAGGCTCCACACTTTTTTCCTTCGTTTGTTTCCAAAGGCACGGAGAAAAGATACACTGATGTCTTGATGGCTGTGGCAAAGGATAACGGTTTTTGTAGTCTTTCTTTTCGTAGAATTGAGCAAGGTGGAAAAAAAGGCGCCCTTATTCTTTTTGAAGGAGAAGAGGATTTTGGTGCGTTTGAAACACTTTTTGCACGCGAAGACATTCAAAACTACATCGAACCTCTTGTGCAACCGGTCCGCTCAGCGAAGTCCTTTGAAAATGCGTCAAAGCACGAAGTTCGGCTTGGCTAATATCTCTTCTTTCTTTCGTAAACATAATTCGCGCTTTGGACTGTAATTGCTCACTCTTCACAACCAAAAAAAGGAGATTCCATCATGCGTTTATTCATCTTAGGTTTGATGGGAATGTTTCTTTTTTGCAGTTCATCCCAAGCTGCTCCTGCGCTTAAGCGTGTTAATAAAGCCAACGCGATTCGCTGTGGCTATGTTGAATATAACCCTGCGCTTATGAAAGATGCCAAAACGAACAAATGATCGGGTTTTAATTACGATATTGTCAAGGCCATCGGTAATCGTCTTGAATTAGAGGTTAAGTTTGATGTGCCTACGGGGTGGGGCACAATTGTTGCGGATTTGAACGCTAAGAAGTTTGACATGTTGTGCAGTGGTTTTTGGGTGCATCCCAATGTTGGCAAGTTTGCGCTTTTTACACGGCCCGTGTTTTTTCAGCCCGTTTTTGTTGTGTCGCGCGCAGACGATAAGAGATTTTCAAAAACAACCAATCTCAATGATAAAGAGCTGACAATGGTTGCTTTGGACGGGGATAATCCTGTCAATATCGCCAAGGCCGATTTTCCGAAGGCTAAGATTTTGACCCTTCCCAACATGACCGATTTTTCGCAAGTCTTGATTAATGTGTCAGGGAGTAAAGCTGATTTTACGATTGTTGATGCTGTGACGTTTGGTGTTTTCAATAAAAACAATCCGGGTAAACTTAAAATTGTTACGCCTGAGAATCCTATACGGATTTATCCTGTCAGTTATGTTGTCAGCGCTGAAGATGTTGTTTTCCGTGATGCCATTAATGCAGCGCTGGACGAGCTGATCCTTGATGGAACCATTGATCGTATTTTTGATAAGTATGATGTTTATCCTAACTCTTATTATCGTGCTGTTGTCCCTTATAGAAATCCGTATTTTTAAAAAAAGAGAAATTATATGAAAGACGAAAATTATGGTTTTTGGGCTATGTTGGAATTGCATCCATTTAAAGGCTCGCTCACACCGAAGGGTAGGAGAGCGTATCAAGGGGAATATTTAAGACGCGCACGTTTTTTTGTTTCATGAGATAGTCATAAAAAAGAAATTTTGCGCGCCTTGAGATCATGCTCATGGACGCTTGCTACGAAGAGACCTCTCCGTGATTTTCAAAGACCTTCTTCTGACGATGTTTGTTTTGTTGTTCGTTGTTCTCCATCTGAAAAAAAAAGGGCAGTGGAGCGGTCTTCCTCATATGGGGCGAATCAAAGGGCGGATTATTTTACCGATAGACAGAGAGACAGGGCAA
Source organism: Rhodospirillaceae bacterium (assembly GCA_003504035.1). Taxonomy (GTDB): domain Bacteria; phylum Pseudomonadota; class Alphaproteobacteria; order UBA9219; family UBA9219; genus UBA9219. The sequence continues at coordinate 2,039 of DOBW01000193.1, forward strand.
AAATTTATTCCTTCTCATAGAGGTTATGCGAAAAAATATTCATCCCGCATCAGCCCTGATTTTTTATTTTGTGCGCTTCGTGTTTCTTCGTTAAGCTTGGTTTAGCTTGCTAAATAAGGAAAAAACGAATGGCACTTACACTTTCCAAACCACCTCGGCTTCATGCCGGTGACAAGGTTGCCGCTATCACGCTTTCGTGGGGCGGGGCGGGCGCGTTTCCGGCGCGTTATGCTTTAGGCAAAAAACGGCTTAAAGAGCATTTTGATCTCGATGTCGTGGAAACCAAAAATGCGCTGCGCGATCCGGCGTGGATTGCGGCCAACCCTGAGGCGCGGGCCGATGATTTAATGGAAGCGTTTTCTGATTCGTCAATTAAAGGTATCTTCAGTATCATTGGCGGCGATGATTCCATTCGGTTGGAACCTTTTATTGATCTCAATGTTATAGCCCGTCATCACAAGGTTTTTATGGGCTTTTCGGACACAACCTCCGTGCATTTCATGTGTATGGAGGCGGGTCTGTCTTCTTTTTATGGCCCTGCCATTTTGAGCGAGTTTGCCGAAAATGTTGCATGTCATCCCTATACGATCGAGTCTGTTCGTAAAACCTTGTTTGCATTGGACGAGCTTGGCGAGATTGCTCCGTCTCCCAAATGGACAGGGGAGCGTTTGGCGTGGGACAAGCCAGAGAACGCAACCATTCAGCGCAAGCTTTATCCCAATGCGGGACCGCGTGTACTTCAAGGGAAGGGCACCGCGAGTGGGCCTCTTATTGGCGGGTGTCTCGATGTTCTCGAGATGTTGCGCGGCACGATGCTTTGGCCGTCTTTGGATAAATGGAAAGGCTCTATCCTTTTTCTTGAAACGTCCGAGGAAAATCCTTCTCCTGATTATTTTAGGCGCTGGATTCGCGGCTATGCCTCGATGGGCATTCTAGAAAAAGTTTCAGGTATTCTTTTGGGGCGTCCTTTTACAGGTCATGACCTGCAGGAATTGGGGCAATATGATAAGATACTCCTTGAGGTTGTGCGTGATGAATGTGGCCTTACATCGTTGCCTATCATGACTCAAATGGATTTTGGCCATTCGGATCCTAAATTTATTTTGCCTTATGGTCAGGAGGCCGAGATTAATTGTGGCCTTGCGCGTTTATTTTTGTCCGGCGCTGCGGTTAAGTAAGGAAAAAACATGCACATTCATGCTTCTTGCGTTGAGATAGAGAAACGTGGAGTTTTGCTTGCCGGACCTTCGGGGGTTGGCAAATCGGATGTGGCGCTGCGTTTGATGGATGGCGGAGCGACGCTGGTTTCTGATGATCAAACTTTTTTGAAGGTCGAAGGGGGCAGGCTTTTGGCCTCACCGCCTGAGAAAATTGCGGGTTTAATTGAGGTGCGTTCTGTCGGTTTGCTTCGTTTTTCGTATAGCGCGGAGGTGGAAATCTCTCTTTATGTGGAGTTGGTTGAAGATCCCGCCCTCTTAGAACGCCTGCCTGAACTGTCTTTTTATTCTTTGCTTGATCGTCGCGTCAGGTTCCTTAAACTCCTTGGGAAAGCGGCTTCAACGCCCGCTGCTATCCGCGCTTTTCTCAAAGGAACCTATCAGGATGTCTGATCCCAAAGCCTCTTCTCCCATTCGTCCCGTTGTTTTGGTTACGGGCATGTCGGGAGCAGGCCTCTCTACGGCGCTTAAAGTTTTTGAAGATTTGGGCTATGAAGCCGTTGATAATTTGCGTCTTGGCCTTGTAGAAGAGCTTGTTGATGTTGCCACCGATGCGCGTGCTTTGGCGGTTGCCATTGATACGCGCAATGCTAATTTTTCGGTTCCAGATTTACTGGCGCTTTATCAAAAGTTTTTGCCGCGCGAGGATATTGCGCCCCGCCTTATCTTTTTGGAATGTTCTGATGAAAGTTTACAGCAGCGTTTTACAGAAACACGCCGCCGCCATCCTTTGGCTTTTGATAGGACAGTTGCCGATGGCATCAAGCGCGAACGTGAGATGTTGTGGTCGGTGCATGATATAGCGGATAAGGTTATTGATACATCCAATTTTTCTGTTCACGATCTTCGACGGCTTATTTCAGGCAATTTTGAGTTGGACTTGGCCTCTAGCCTTTCTGTTTTTGTGACATCCTTTGCCTATCGCCATGGCTTGCCGCGTGAGGCTGATTTGGTCTTTGATGTACGGTTTTTAGCCAATCCGCACTGGGATAAGACGCTTCGGTCTTTTTCTGGCAGAGATCCTGAAGTGGCGGCGTTCATTAAAAAAGATGCTTCTTATCAAGGATTTATGGATAATCTTCAGGGCCTTATTTTGCCCCTTTTGCCGCGCTATCAACAGGAGGGCAAAAGTTACTTAACGATAGCTATTGGATGCAGTGGTGGTCGCCATCGCTCTGTTTTTATTGCGGAAGAAATAACAGCATTTTTAGCCGGAAACGGCTATATAGTAGGATTAGGACATCGAGATATGGATCGCTTAGGCAAAAAGGCTTGACGATCAACAGGAGGAAAAATGTTTGGTATTGTTTTGGTTACACATGGCGCGATAGGTCAAGAAATGTTGTCGGCGCTCAATCAAATTGTTGGGCCTCAGGAACAAGCCAAGGCTCTTTCAATTGCACCTGATGACGACATGGATAAATGCCGTAAAATTATTTTATCATCAATCAGAGAAGTTAATTCCGGCGATGGTGTGGTTCTTCTTTCCGATATGTTCGGGGGAACGCCAAGCAATCTTGCCTTGTCCGTGATGCCCAACACAGATGCCGTTGTGTTGGCGGGTGTCAATTTACCTGTTCTTGTTAAGCTGGCCGCGCTTCGCGGTGAGGCAAGTCTTTTAGACGCCGTCACCGAGGCAGCAGCAGCGGGCCGTAAATATATCCAGCTTGTTACCGAAAATCTGGCGCCTCCAACGAGTTAAGATGATGTTTGAAAAACAGGGGGTTCGTGCTGATGAGCTGTGTGAAATGGTGGTTCTCGTCAATCAGCGAGGCCTTCATGCGCGTGCTGCCGCACGGTTTGTGCGCGAGGCGAGTTTGTTTGATGCGCAGGTGCATGTTGTGAAAGATCAGACGCGTGTGTCAGGGCATTCGATTATGGGTTTGATGATGCTAGCGGCATCATCGGGCGCTCATTTGCAGTTGTGTGCTGCAGGTCCTGCCTCGGCAGAGGCTCTTGCGGCGCTAGGAGATCTTGTAAGGCGAGGATTCGATGAAGAATGAAAAACCAAAAAATCTAAAACAAGAACCAGATCTTATTTTGCGTGGAATCGGCGTTTCTTCAGGTATTGCTATTGGGCCTGTTTTTGTGATCGACCAGCATGGCGTTCCTATTCCAGAATATGAAATACCTGCTGCGCAAACAGAAAAAGAAATTAAGCGCTTTCATAACGGCATTTCCAAAACACAAAAACAACTTAGTCAGATCAAAAGAAAAGCCGATGCAACGCCTTCGGGAATCAATGAAGATGTCGGGCTTTTATTAGATGCTTATCGTGGGATGGTTTCTTCTTCGCGTTTGATACGCGGCGTTGAAAAGCTGATTGCCGATTCTCATTTAAATGTTGAAGCTGCCGTTAATCGTGAGATTCTTGGTATGGCCGATAGCTTTGCGGCGATGGATGATGATTATTTGGCTTCGCGTGCCGATGATGTTCGGGAGGTTGGCTCGCGGCTTATTCGTAATCTTTTACGTCAGCATTATAATCCTTTTGCAGATGCGCCCGCGCGTAGCATTTTGTTGGCTGAAGAAATTACGCCTGCTGATACGGCGCTGATGGATCCTGAACGTATTGGTGGTTTTGTGGCTGTCTTGGGCGGCGCAGAAGGGCATGCGGCGATTATGGCACGTGCCTTGGGGCTTCCTGCGATTTTGGGTGTTGCGGCTCTCGTTGGCAGTGTTACTTCTGGCGACATGATGATTGTCGATGGTGAAGCGGGTGAGATTGTTCTGCGGCCTTCAGACAAAACGCTGCAGCACTATAAACAAGAGGCGCAAAAGCAAGCGCGTGAAAACCGCAAGCTTAAATTGCTGCGCGATGAACCCGCCGTTACAACGGACGCAACAGAAGTTAGGCTTGAAGTTAATCTTGAATTACCGCGCGAGAGCGCTTCGGCTTTGGATGTTGGTGCGCAGGGTGTGGGCCTTTTGCGCACAGAGTTTAGCTTTATGAACAGGCCTCAATTGCCGTCAGAGGAAGAGCAATTTGAATCCTTGCGCGATCTCGTTAAAAAAATGAAAGGCCGTCCCGTTACCATTCGCACATTGGATGTTGGTGGCGAAAAATTGGCAACGGCGTTTGGTGATATGCTTGGGGTTAGCCCCAATCCTGCCTTGGGTTTGCGTGCTATTCGTTTGGGATTGAAGGAGACAAAGATTCTTGATACGCAATTATCGGCTATTTTGCGGGCTTCGGCGTATGGGCCTGTGCGTATTCTTGTGCCTATGGTTTCCTCTGTAACGCAGATGAAGCAAGTGCGTGCGCGGCTCGTTCAGGTTGAGAAAAAACTTCTTAAGCGTGGGATTAAATTGCCACCGGCTTTGCCTCCTTTGGGTGCGATGATTGAAATTCCAGGGGCGGCGTTATCATCGGATGCGCTTTCCAAAGTTTGTGACTTCTTTGCTATCGGCAGCAACGATTTGACTCAATATACATTGGCTATTGATCGTGGTGATGAGCAGGTTGCCGATCTTTATAATCCATATCACCCTGCTGTTTTGCGCTTGATTCAGTTTGTTATTGCGGCAGCGTGGCGTGCCAATGTTCCTGTGAGCGCATGTGGTGAGCTAGCGGGTCAGCCTCGTGCGACAGCATTGCTTTTGGGGCTTGGCTTGCGTTCTTTCTCCATGTCGCCTTCACGTCTTTTGCAGGTCAAGCAAGAAATCCGCCGCTTGTCTCTGGATTCTTGCGTTGCGTTTGCTGAAAAGATTTTGGCTCAAAGTGAAGAAGCAGCCATTTGTAAGCTTCTTGATGAAGGGATTTCTTCCATACAGCCGCAGTCTTCTTCTGCGCGGCGTAAAAAATAGGGTTTTTGTCCCTTTTCTTTAACAAATCAGAATGATAGGTTCACCCTGTCTTTCTTCCTGTTTTTCCTTTCTTTGTGGGGGTTTTTTTCATGTCTGAAGCTGCTGGCGATTATAAGATTAAAGATATTTCTCTGGCCTCATGGGGGCGTAAGGAAATCTCAATTGCAGAAACAGAAATGCCAGGATTGATGGCACTTCGCGCAGAATATGGGGAGAGCAAGCCTCTTGCTGGTGCACGCATTGTAGGTTGTTTGCATATGACCATTCAA
>DOBW01000152.1:0-309 GCA_003504035.1 Rhodospirillaceae bacterium
CATCTACAAAGAAGTGACCCAAAAAGCCGAGATCTTCCGGCAAAATGGTTGGAAAGGAAAGCTCGACAGATGATCGAGCAAAACGCGTACCACCCAGCGCATCATCCGCCCCACCCGTCAAATCTCTCGGACCAATCCCGCCATAGGCAAAACCGCGCAAGGTATTTCCACCAAGAAAAAACCTGTCATTAATGCGCACAGATTGACCAAAACCATCAATATAACCTACCTCTGCCGTACCAGCGAGGACAACATCCTCTATCAATTCGTAATATTGGCTCCCCGATAAGCGGAGACGGTAATATCTGC
>DOBW01000152.1:351-4536 GCA_003504035.1 Rhodospirillaceae bacterium
CCTTCTGTTGGCTCGAGCCGGCTGTTGCGCTTGTCGTAAACAAGCTCTTGAGAAACAAAAGAGGATGTGCTTTCGCCTTCCTGATCGCGCACAAAGCGTGATGCCGTAAAGCTAACGTCACTGATCTTATCACGCCGCAAAGTATAGCTAACAACCTGCCTTAAAGCTTCGGACAGAGGATACCCCAAACGTAGACTGAAGCCTGTTGTAACTTCGTCATAGTTACTTTCTTCCTGCTGATCCGTGCGAACATGAAAGAGATCAATTCCTGCAGAAAGATCGCGATCAAGAAAGTAAGGTTCTGTAAAACTGAAATCAAGTTGCTTGGTATTTCCAGAAAGCATGGCGCCAAAACGAACATCCTGCCCTTTACCAAGGAAATTGCGCTCACGGATAGAGAAATCACCCAACACACCGTCCGTTGAAGAAAAGCCTGCGCCCAGAGAAATATCACCTGTGGCTTTTTCTTTAACCTCGACCTTAACATCAGAACGATCCGTCTGCACACCTTGGGCCGGCGTAATTTTGACCGTTTCAAAATAACCGAGATCCTTGATCCTTTGCTCTGATTGTTTAATTTTGGAAATGCTGTACGGATCGCCCTCGGCAACTAATATTTCGCGCCGAATGACTTTATCAATCGTGCGCGTGTTGCCTGTAATATCAATTCGACCAATGTGAACGCGCTCACCCGGTTTGATACGATAGGTTAAATCAACAATTTTTTGTTCTTTGTCTTTTTCAGTTTCAGGAACAATATTGACAAAAGCATACTGCCTATCACCTAGAATAGCCGTCAGTTTAGCAACTGTGTTTTCGATCTTTCCGCCATTATACCACGTATCGAACAAGGTCAGAAGTTCCGGCTGCAAGTCCTGCCCCTCCAAACCCTTAATTTCACTTTCGACAGAAATCTTGCCAAATTTATAACGATTACCCTCTTCCAACGTAAAGGTCAGGAAGAAATCTTCCTTATCCGGCGCCATTTCAGCAACGGAAGAAACAATACGAAAATCGACATATCCTTGATCTAAATAGAAACGCCGCAACAATTCTCTGTCATAAGAAACACGATCAGGATCATAGAAGTCCGAACTGGAAAAAAATTTCCACCAAGCGCTCTCTTGCGTGTGTATCTGGCCACGCAAGATATCATCATCAAAATGATTGTTGCCTATAAATTGAATGCGCCGAACGCCTGTATGTTTGCCTTCAACAATTTTAAAAACAACATCAACGCGATTCTGATCAAGAGTAACCACTTGAGGATCAACGGTTGCGGCAAAATGACCCGAACGGCGATAAAGATCCAAAATGCGCTGTACGTCTTTTTGTACCTTAGGCAACGTATAGACCAAACGCGGCTTGAGCTGGACTTCTTTTTCCAGATCATCCTGATTGATCATGTCCATGCCTTCAAAAGACACGCTGCTGATAATCGGATTTTCAACAACCTGAACGGTCAACACGCCATCTTGTACAGCAAGATTAATATCCACAAATAAACCTGTCGCAAAAAGCTCTTTGAGCGACGCTTTAACTTTATCTGATGTTGCCATATCTCCAACGCCAAACGTCAGATAAGAAACCACCGCAGCATCATCAATTCTTTGCGTGCCTTCAATAAGAATCTCGCGAACTTCTTCACCTTGAGGTTCCTGATAAGCAGGAACCGATAACAGACTTTCGGCTACCTCTTGTCCCAAGGCAGGACATGCCGGAAGAAGGCCAAGAATCAGAACAGAAAGCACAAGAAATAAACCGCTACTAAAAACAGAAGATTTCAAACGCGCACAGAGCTTTTGTTGAGAGATCATCGTCATCTAAGAAAACAACCCACTAAGGTAAGAGACAACTTCCAGATGCACCAAATCATTCCATGTTGCAAAAAGCATAAGAGACAGAACAATCAAAGCACCAAACCTAGCCCCGTATTCTTGCACTCTATCGCTAAGAGGACGACCTGCGAGACCTTCCGCAAGATAAAACACCAAATGTCCCCCGTCCAGTAAAGGAATCGGAAAAAGATTAATCAAGCCCAGATTGACCGATATCACCACAATAAACCAGATAAAAGCAGCCAACCCATCCTGAGCAACCTTACCCGACATCTCAGCGATTCGCAGCGGCCCACCAAGTTCCTCGGCCGAGCGCACTCCCATGATGATCTGGCCTACCCCTTTGAGAGTCCCTGTCGTGATGTTCCATACTTCGCGAACCGACTGAACAAGAGAGTTTGCGAGACCAAGGTCGCGCACCGCCATTTCGGTTGACATGATTCCAAGCTTCCCGCGCAGATGCTCACCCCCCAAACGATCGGTTGAGCGAACAAGCTCAGGTGTTGCCTCAAGCTCTTTGACTTCGCCGCCGCGCTCCACAACAATTTGAATGCGCTCACCGCTGTTCAAAGAAATGATGCGGCGAATATCTTCAAAGCTCTCGGTTTCTATGCCATCAACTTCAAGAACTTTATCTCCAGCAAGGATTCCTGCCGACGAAGCGGCGCTGCTTTCCATAACTTCGCTAACTGTCGTGGCCGTGTAAGCTTGTCCGTTGAAGCTGTACAAAAGCGCCAGAACAAGAATCGCAAAAAGATAATTCGACCNNGCGACCCCGGCCCCGCCGCAACAATAGCAAAGCGTTTGGCAAGCCTTTGGGAATAAAAAGCAACCTTCTTTTCTTCTTCGCTAAAAGCCTTAACTTTTTCGTCAGGTCCAAAGCTGGACGGATCGGCATCGCCAAACATTTTGACATACCCACCAAGCGGCATCCACGCCAAGCGCCAGCGCGTGCCTTGACGATCAAACCAGTGATAAATCTCGGGCCCAAAGCCAATGGAAAAAGTCTCGATTTTAACACCACAACGGCGCGCAACCCAGAAATGTCCGAACTCGTGAACGAAAACCACAATGCCAAGAACAACCAAAAAAGGAAGTATATATTGCGCTGTTTCAATGAGAAAAGTGTAAGTCTGTTCCATTTTTTCCTACTTAGTTTTTTGAAGAAATTTGCTGAACTTGTGTAGCAGCAAAACGACGTGCATCGATATCGGCTTCGTATAAAACATCAAGATCCGTAAGCTGCGCAACAGGTCCATGTAACAAGGTTGCCTCAATAACTTTCTCAATATCCAAAAAGCCTATTTTTTCATCAAGAAAAGCCTGTACAGCAATCTCATTAGCCGCATTAAGAAGCGCTGGCGCTGTGCCGCCTTGTTTCAAAGCCTCGCGCCCAAGTCTAAGAGCGGGAAATTTCTCGGGGTCAGGGGATTCAAACGTCAACTGCCCAATTTTTGAAAGATCTAATTTAGGCGCTGGCGTTTCCATCCGATCAGGCCATGCCAAACAATAACCAATGGGAATCCGCATGTCTGGCGAGCCAAGCTGCGCCAATGTCGAGCCATCTTCATATTCAACCATACTGTGCACAACAGATTGAGGATGCACAAGAACATCAATTTGTTCACTCGGCATTTGAAAAAGATGCGCAGCCTCAATCACTTCCAGTGTTTTATTCATTAGGGTTGCACTGTCGATAGATATTTTGGCGCCCATAGTCCAAACAGGATGTTTTCCTGCCTGCTCTGGCGTCATCACGGCCATTTCCTCACGCGTTTTTGTGCGAAAAGGCCCACCCGATGCCGTAACGATAAGGCGCGCGATGCGATCACGTCTGTCTGCATCGAAGACCTGATAGATCGCATTATGCTCGCTATCCACGGGCAAAAGTGTGCAGCCATATCTTGCCACCAGATCCATCATTAAAGGACCGGCGCACACAAGTGTTTCTTTATTGGCGAAAGCAACCTTTATCCCGCGCCGCGCTGCCGCCAAAGTTGACGGCAATCCAGCTGCCCCTACGATAGCTGCCATAACCCAATCGCTATCCATCTCGGCAGCGTCAACGACAGATTCCGCCCCCGCCGCTACGGTAATGTTCGTATCCGACAAAGCTTCTTTTGTTTCCGCATATTTTGTATCATCCGCAATCACAACACATTGCGGTTTCAAAAGCCGTGCTTGCTCCACAAGAAGTTTAACGTTCGTATTGGCCGACAACGCCACCACCTGATATTTTTCAGGCTCTCTTGAAATGAGATCTATTGTTTGCGTGCCAACCGAACCGGTTGACCCCAAAATTGTCACGCGCCGAGGCGCGGTGTTTTCTTCAGCTTTTATTGATGCA
>DOBW01000163.1 GCA_003504035.1 Rhodospirillaceae bacterium
ATAAAGGCAAAGCGTAAGGGAAAAACACTTAATAAAAATCCCGCTGTCATAAAACATGTGGCAGCGGGATTTTTGTTTTCATCCCCTATCAGCAAAAACACAGGAAAGGCGTGTTGTGGTTTTTCTTCCCTTTTTATGCTATGGTTCAGGTGCGCTTTATCGTTAAAGGGTTTGCCATGCATCGCTCTTTTAAACGCTATGATCTTGTACGGCCCACAGGCTTTTATGACGCGCTTAAAAAAGCAGGGAAGGCAGCCCTTACTTCTCTTGCGGAAGCCGACCGCACGCTTCTGCGCTATGCAACAAACTTTGAGCGAAAATTGAAGAGAAATGGTCTTCGCCCAATAGCGCGTTTCCTCGGCCTTAAAAAAGATTTCACACCGCCGTCAAGAAAACCTGTGCCTGCGCCTAAGCCTTCAGCAAAAAGCAAAGGTGAAGCAAAAAGAATGGCAGGGTTTCGCGCCGCCATGAAAGCTTTCTTCGCACCGAGACCAAGCGGTAGAACCTCTTCTCGCCCTGAATATAATTTAAGAAATCTTCTTCAGACAAATCCTGAGCCAGAATAGGCAGTACTACCCTTTGAAGAGCGCAAAATAAATGACGTAAAGCCAGTTTACCCAGCCATGAATGAGCATCCATAAAATGGATTTGTTCGCGCTATAAGAAAGTATCATTGCGACAACAGCACCATAACCAATGCCATATTTAACAAAGGCGGGGCTTACATAGTTTAATCTGCGTTCAATAATAGTTGTCATGGACACGCTCCTGCTTCAATCTTGATGATTGAGAAAAGCATAGCGCTCTTTTATCTCCCGCGCCACAAATCCAAAGCATTGCCTTTGATCCGCCCCCCCTTGATCCCTGCGATTGATTATGGTCAGATATTGGAATGATTATTAATTTCGACGGACATTTTTCAAAAGAAGATCTTCATTCAACATTGAACGGATTGGGCGAAGACATCCTCTTTGTCCAAATCGGCGCAATGGACGGGGTAAGTTGTGATCCCGTGAATCCTTTCATAAGCAAACTTGGCTGGCACGGCGTTTTGGTCGAGCCCATAACGAACCCGTTTGAGCGGCTCAAAAAAAATTATAAAGACAACGAAAATTTACGTTTTGTTTGCGCCGCCGTGGCCGATTTCGATGGACAGATAGAGATGAGCTCTGTTGACCCAGAGAAAATGCCAGAGGGCGTCAATAAAGATAATGTTTTTGCGTTTTCGACACTGATGCCGGATCGGGGCATTTTGGGCGGCAAGAGTAAACTGCCCCCAGAGCTTGTTAATCATTTTAACGCAACCAAAGTTACAAGGGACGTTCCCTGCTTTACGTTAGAAACGCTTTTTGCACGTGAGAAAATAGAAAAGCTGGACCTTTTCGTAATTGATACCGAAGGCGCAGACTGGATGGTTTTAAGGCAGCTTTCTCTGAAACAATATCATCCACGTGTCATTTATTTTGAATATAATCATATCAGTTCCTATGAACAAATCGCCAGCGTGCAGCATCTAAAAAATTATGGCTATCGCGTTTTTATTGATGAAACAGAAGAAAACGTCCTCGCCGTGAAGTAAGAAAGTAAAGACTCCCAAAATCAGGGTGCGAGCAAAGATTTCTTATTGCCAGAGACGATGACTGCATCTAATCCTATGTTTTCAAAAGAAAGGCCTACAAACTGCCCTTTGTTGATTTATAAACCTTAAAGTGATGCTTTATGGTTGTGGAAAACATTAAAGACCTAACCCAAAAATATAAAGAGCTTAGTGTCCGTCCGAAAACCGCCACCGCTACAATCGAGACAAACTGCACTATCCAAGAGATCTGACAGACAAAGAATGGAAATGCATTGAACCGTTGATCCCTCCCGCGAAGCGAGGCGGAGGGAAGTGTCGCGTGAACATGCGCGAGGTTGTCAACGGGATCATGTACGTTTTGAGCACTGGCTGCCAATGACGAGCTGTCCCGAAAGACCTGCCACCTAAAAGTACGCTTTTCGATTATCTGGATCTCTGGAACTACGACGGCACAATTGAACACATCCACCACACGTTGTACGTCAAGTGTCGTGAGATGATGGATCGAGAGGCCAGTCCCACTGCTTGCGTGATTGATAGCCAAAGCGTAAAAAGCGCAGAAAAAGGGGGGCCTACATTGACCCGAACGGCTATGATGCGGGAAAAAAGATCAAAGGCAAAAAGCGGCACATCCTCGTTGATACGGCAGGTCTTTTGCTTCACGTCGTGGTTCATCCGGCGGACATTCAAGATCGTGACGGCGGCACGTTAGTTCTTTCAACACTGTTTGGCCTACTTCCTTTTTTGGAAAAGCTTTTCGCCGATGGAGGTTATCAGGGGCCACAGTTTCGGAAAGCTCTTGCAAAGGTTTTGCCGCAGATCAAAGCCGAGATCATCAAACGATCCGATAAAGCGATTGGTTTTGAAATCCTGCCTCGAAGATGGGTCGTCGAACGTACGTTGGCTTGGCTTGGGCGTTGCCGCAGACTTGCAAAAGACTGGGAAAACCTTACCAGAAACGCGCTTTCCTTCCTACGCTTCGCCTCAGTGCTCCTCATGCTTCGAAGGTTAGCCCAACCTTTTTGAACGGACACTAAGGGCTTTTTTGATACTAAAAAACGCGACACCGTTTAAGGATTACCGCGTTTTTATAGCTAAAATCTCTTCAATTTTACTTCTTTTTTTCAGATGTTTCCTTCGCCTTGACTGGAGCTTTAGCCTTAGCTGGAGCTTTCGGCGCTGCTTTTGGCTTGACCGCTGCTTTAGCCTTCGGAGTTGCCTTGGTTGTCAGTTTGATTTTTTCTTCCTTGACGGCAGGCGCTTCTTTTTTCTCATCGCTCTTCTTGCCCGTTAAACCAGCAAAACGCTTGTTGAACTTAGCCAACTGACCACCACGATCGACCAAACGATGCTGACCCGTCCATGCCGGATGCGTCTTGGCATCAACGTCAAGTTGTAAGCGCGCGCCCTCCGCACCATAGGTGCTACGTGTTTTAAACTCGGTGCCATCGGTCATGACAACGGTAATATCGTGATAATCAGGATGTATTTCTTGTTTCATAACTTTTCTTTCCGTCTTTCCGCGCATGATGCACGGGCAAATAAGGAGCTCTTTCTAGGAAAAGATGAAGGAAAAAGCAAGATTTACAATATTTTCTTCTGCCCCAGCTCCTAGCTCCTTGTATTTGCTTGCCTTTTAAGGAGCAACCCGTTTCACTCGAACGAAGCTGTCGGGAATGTCTTCATATTTTTTAAGAATCTTGTCTGTCACGCCGCTATTGTTCATCTCTTCCAGCGTCACATTAAACATGGAAACCAGATCATGCTCACCTTTGCCAAAACCAAAAGCATGAGAATGAACGCGAATCGAAGGATGCCCCGTAACGCGGCGCAACACATTCGGATTGGAAAGAAGATAAGGCATAATCATCAACGGATTAGCAAAAACGACATCGGCCTTTTTGCTGGCTACAGCCTCAAACAGAAAACTGATATCTGTATTTTGCGGCATTGAATGCGTGCCTGAAAGAGGGAAATCTTCCTCGCGCAAACGCTGCGCGGCTTCACCATCAATGATGGAAACCTTGATGGCAGGATCATTAATGGCCTTTAAATTAGCATCAAAACGCGCATCATCCGTTCGAACATAAGCATTCGTGGTGGTATAAAAAACAGGCACGGAATATTCCATGCTCCGCGTGGCCGGAACCCAGCGATATCCTGGCTGACAAAAAACATCATAACGCCCCGCCTTAAAACCTTCGGCCATGGTGGCAAAACTGACTTCTTCTGCCCATTCAACTTTCAGATTAAGACGCTTGGCAATTTCATGTGTTAAATCCGCGCCAATACCAAAGATCTCGCCCGTATTTGGATCGCGCGCTAATTGCGGCGGGATCACAACATACCCGCATTTAATTGTCCCCGTACGCATAATGCGCTCGAAAGCCGTTTCTTGGGGTTTGTTTTGAGAAAAGGCCGCAGGCCCAATATATTTCCCCACAACAAACGCTGTCAGCGCCGAAATAACAACAATCAACACCATATGGGAGAGTTTTAAAGAATTTCTCATGGGACTGTCCTTTTGAAAATAGGCAAATATAGGCATCCAAGGCCTTCATGATACTAGCAAAAAACACGAAAAAAGAAGCTTTTATTTGACTCTTTCTTTGAAAATAAGCTAGAAACGCTTTGTTCCAAGCCCTTATCAAAGAGTACGGAGCGCGGCACAGGAGGCTTTTAAGCTGAGTGTGCAGTGTAAGATCAGTCCACGCGTTGCGTGCACTGATCCTTTGTTGCATGGAAACATAAAAGCGACAAAGGGAAACAGCATAAAGACAGGTGCTAAAAAAGAGCACGATAGGAAAACGAAAAAAAATGTTTGACAATCTAAGTCAAAAATTAACCGGCGCCTTGAATCGCCTGACACGACGCGGCGCTCTCACAGAGGATGACGTAAACGCCGCCATGCGCGAAGTGCGCGTGGCGTTGTTGGAAGCGGACGTTGCTCTGCCTGTTGTCAAAGATTTTGTTGCACGCATCAAACAGCGCGCCATCGGCCAAGACGTTATCCGCTCTGTTACACCAGGCCAACAAATCATCAAGATTGTTCATGACAATCTCATCGAGCTTTTAGGTAAAAAAGCCGAAGAGCTTAATCTTGCCGTAACGCCACCTGCCATCATTATGCTGCTGGGGCTTCAGGGTTCAGGTAAAACAACCACAGCGGCTAAACTTGCCAGAAAATTAGCGGCAGAAAAAAAGAAAGTTTTATTGGCCTCTTTGGATGTGCGCCGTCCGGCTGCACAAGAACAGCTTGCTGTTTTAGCCACACAAATTGACGTAGCTTCGCTGCCAATTATTGAAGGACAACAACCAACCGAAATTACCCGCCGCGCTTTAGAAACGGCCAAGCTCGAAGGCTATGATGTTCTTATTTTGGATACAGCGGGCCGCTTGTCCATTGACGAAGAGCTCATGGCCGAAGCTGCCGCCGTGCGCGACATCGCTAAGCCTCATGAAAAGCTTCTTGTCGTAGATGCCATGACAGGACAAGATGCAGTCATCACAGCCAAAAGCTTTGATGAAAAGATCGGCATTTCCGGCCTTATCATGACGCGCATTGATGGTGATGCACGCGGTGGCGCAGCTTTGTCCATGCGCGCTATCACGGGCAAGCCCATTAAATTTTTGGGCACCGGTGAAAAAATTGAGGAGCTAGAAACCTATCATCCCGATCGTTTGGCAGGACGCATTTTGGATATGGGCGATGTTGTTTCGCTTGTTGAAAAAGCAGCCTCCGTTCTTGATCAAGATTCTGCTGAGGACATGGCAGAAAAGTTTTTGTCCGGCAAAGGTTTTGATTTTAACGACATGGCCAAGCAAATGCAGCAGATGCGCAAAATGGGCGGGGTTTCTGGTTTTATGTCGATGATGCCGGGGATTGGTCGCCTTAAAAACCAAATGAAAAACGCCAACATTGATGACAAAATGGTGCTGCGCCAAGAAGCCATCATTGGATCTATGACAAAAGCAGAGCGCAAAAATGTTGATCTGTTAGGGGCTTCGCGCAAACGACGTATTGCACGCGGCGCAGGAGTTCACGTGGCCGATGTTAATCGGCTAATCAAGCAATTTCTGGAATCCAGAAAAATGTTCAAACAGCTTCGCAAAATGGGGAAGTCTGGTTTGATGAGAAACATCATGCCTGCTTTAAGGAGTGGTCGTGGTTAAAAGACAAATAAATGATAACAACCAAACAAAAGGGAAATAAAAAATGATTAGTATGCGTTTAGCTCGCCATGGTGCCAAGAAGCGCCCCTATTATCACATCGTTGTCGCCGATGCGCGTTCACCTCGTGATGGCCGTTTCATCGAGCGTGTTGGTTCTTATAATCCTATGTTGAAAAGCGATCACGAAGACCGCGTCAAGCTTATCGAAGACCGCATCAAACATTGGCTTAGCGTTGGGGCACAGCCAACCGATCGTGTCGCTCGATTTCTAGCCGATGCCAAACTTGGCCCTGCTTACAAACAGCGCACCACGCCCAAGCAATCGGCTCCACGCGCCAAAACGCAAGAGCGTTTGAGGGTTGAAGAAGAAACCAAAAAGGCCGCTACTGAAGCTGAGGCTCCCAAAGAAGCCAAAGCAAAAGAAGGCTAAAAGAAAAATATGGCAGGGCCTTTAATCTGCGTAGGTATCCTTGCTGGCCCGCACGGTGTGCGGGGACAAGTGCGCCTACGCTCTTTAACGCAGGACCCTGCCGCTCTTTTCTCTTACGGCGCACTCACCGACAAGACGGGAGGACGCAGTTTCAAAATCAAAAAAGACGGCAAAAGCAAGGATTGCTTCATTGTCTCTATTGAAGGCATAGATGACCGAGATGCTGCCGAAAAGCTTAAAAAAACAGAGCTTTTTGTTGATCGCGCTGTCTTGCCGCCGCCTCAAGATGGCGAATATTATCTGACAGATCTTATCGGGCTTGAAGCCCGCAGTGAAAAAGAAGACATCACCGGCACCATCGAAAAAATCCATGATTATGGCGCAGGAATTTTTCTAGAAATTAAACCGCCACACGCGAAAAGTTTTATGCTGCCGTTTAAGGACGAATTTGTTCCAATGGTCGATATTGAAAAAGGGTTTGTGACGATTATCATCCCCGATGATTGGCTGAAGGAGGAAAAATGAAGAACACACACGTTCCTTATTTTTGCCAGTGGGAATCGCCTGAATGGGCCGAAGACATCGTGCTTGGCCGACGGGCAGCAAAAGACGATCCTCTATGGCCGCAATCTGGCGCAACAACGCAAGAAGAATATGCCCTTTGGGCCTATCATATGTGCGGTATGGCATGTCTTAAAATGGTGCTTGCACAAAGACAGAACAAAATTATCCCACTTGTGCATCTCGCACGTCAGGCAACTTGTTATGGCGGATACATCATCAAAAAAGATGAAGTTAAGGGTCTTATCTACGCGCCTTTTGTTGCGTTTGTGAGAGAAATTTTTGGGCTAGATTCGCATATTGAAGTGGGTAAAAATGCAAAGGATATTCCCGCGCTTTTGCAGGAAGGCTCTTTTTTCATAGCTTCGGTTCACCCCTTCATTCGCTGGCCGGAGCGCACACCGCCGCAAAAAGGCGGACATTTGGTCCTTGTCACCGCTGCCAACAACCATGAAATTACTTTTCACAATCCGTCAGGGCATACATCGCAAGCACAAGAAAATGCAAAACTCCCTCTTGATACGTTTGATCGATTTTTCGCGGGACGTGGTATTTTAATCAGGAAAGAGGAAAAAGAAAAAGCATGACCTCCCTGATTTCTTCTTGGCACGCACAAATCCTTACCCTTTTTCCTGATATGTTTCCCGGACCACTTGGTGCCGCCTTGGCAGGCAAAGCTTTGCAAGATGGTTTGTGGCAACTTGATGTTTTCAACATGCGTGATTTTGCAACAGATAAACACAAAACTGTCGATGATACGCCCTACGGCGGCGGTGCCGGTATGGTGCTACGCCCCGATATTGTGGCAACAGCCGTGCGCGCCGCTGAAAAAAAGTTTGGCGCCGCAACGCGAAAGATTTATCTCTCACCGCGTGGAAAGCCGTTGAACCAAAACTTGGTCGAGGAGCTTGTCACGGCCCCATCTGTCCTTTTTCTTTGCGGGCGTTATGAAGGCGTTGACCAGCGCGTGCTGGAAGCCTGCGAGCTTGAAGAAGTTTCTTTGGGTGATTTTGTTTTAGCTGGTGGTGAAATCGCGGCCATGGCCATAATCGAAGCCTGTACGCGCTTGATTCCGGGCGTTATGGGTAATGATGCCACCACAGAAGAAGAAAGCTTTACGGACGGGCTTTTGGAATATCCACACTACACACGCCCCGCTTTGTGGGAAGATCGCGCTGTTCCTGAAGTCTTGCGCTCTGGCCATCATGAAAAGGTTAATGTATGGCGACGGGAGAAATCCGAGGCCTTAACCAGAGAAAAACGTCCCGATTTATGGGAATTATGGAAAAACAAAGCGAAGGCAGGAAAAAAGCAGCAAAAAGCT
>DOBW01000156.1:0-125 GCA_003504035.1 Rhodospirillaceae bacterium
TCAAAATCATAAAGACGAAAAACAAGCTTTCTCTTTTCCTCTTCTATGCAAGGAAGCGCCAAACGATGCCCCCTAGCGGACAACAGAGCCGCAAGCGGCTTTGAGTCCATTTCACTACGCTGAGG
>DOBW01000156.1:183-3947 GCA_003504035.1 Rhodospirillaceae bacterium
TTATCAGCAAAAATATCGCGCAAAGAAAGAGCAGCATTGCCATCTTCTTTTGCTGCCTTAATTCTTCTGGAGCGAAGAAGAAAGCGAAGACTTTTTTTCTGGGAAAGAGATTCGTTCTCCATTTAGGGCCTAAACTCAATTAGAATGGGGGTTCTGCACAAAGCCAAAATCCTTTCCAGCTATAAAAAGAGCGAGCGTGCAGTGTACAGTACAAGCGAAGCTTTTTGAAGACGCTGGGGAGGATTTTGGCATCGCCCGAAGGGTTTGCGAAAGGCTCCCATCCTAATTCACCACACGCCATGATCCATCGGGTTGCAAACATGCTGTTCCGTAAAGGGGCGCACCTAAACCAGAAACGGATCCCACTGATTGATACTCACGGCAATATTGACCAGAATTGCCTGTATAATCGGCAGAAACGGGCACAGCTTTCAAAGACTGAGCATAGGAACGGGTATGATAGACAGGCTGAATGACTGTTCTTTCAACAATAACAGTCCGATGGCGCGGCCTATAAAAGGCCCAAGAAAAATTGGGCCGTCTGGAACGACGATGCACACGATGGCGAACCTTCTTCCCATGATGGGAAATAAAACGTTGTCCGTGAGCAACATGAAAAGGGTTGGCATTAAAGGAAAAAGAAACATTCGTATCTGCCTTTGCAGGCAAAGCAAAACAAGAAAGTGAAACGAAAACGGCTAGAAAAGAAAGTAGTTTTTTCATGTCATTCTCCTTTAAGAAAACGGAAGAAAAGAAAGTTTGTGAAAATCCGCGCAGTGCCCAACTAAGATACTGCGCGGATCACCCACAGGAGCTTACTGAGGAGGTGATTGTGGTGCTTGGCCGCCAAATTCCCTGCCTCCAAAATTACCACGACCATAACCCATAGGTCCTTTTCCACGGCCTTTTCCCTTAAACATGCGCTTGCCCATATCCGGCAAAGAAGCTCGTTCAGCCAAAGTCATACCCGCCAAGACATTGGCCTTGGTTTCAGCACGCATAGTGCCCATTTTTTGCTGAAGCGCCTGCACTTCTTTGTGCTTGGCAAGAAAAGCAACCTTATCAAACTTTTCGGCTTTGATAAGAGCGTTCATCTCTTTTCTTTTAGCCATAACTTGTTCTCTGAGGGCCTTACCCTCTTCTTTCATTGTCATCATGGCCGCACGCATTTTCTGCATCGCAGGATTTTGTGCACGCATGCCTTTGCCTTTTTCAAAAGCAGGAACAGCCTTTCCTTGCCCCATCATTGTTGGTGATGTTGCCTCGGAAAACGCCGGAGCCGCCGCAAGCAAAACAGCAAACAATGCCGGTGCAACAATAAGGTATGTTTTTTTCATGAGAAGCCTCTTTTTTTGGAGTGATTGGATCTTGTGATACTATCAAGCACGGATCAGATGGCCAAATTATGTGCAAAGAAAAGATTCTTTGCCTCATTTACGCCGCGATCAAAACTCTGGCTCATACTTCCATACATCTCAAGGCATTGGGAAATAGAAAAAAACGTATGAAGGCCTATTTTTATTGTAACACTCTATAATTAAACGCTTTCTCTTCTTTTTCTGTATTTTATTTCACTTCTTTTCCCGCTACGCCACAAACACCCTTGGATTTATTCACCTTTTGTTAAATCGCTTGCTTTAGCGTGTGGGCAGAATGGAACGCAGTTCCAACGGACAACTTAAGGAGAGAATAAAATGCTCACCCGTTTTCTGAAAGAAGAAGAGGGCGCAACAGCCATCGAATATGGTTTGATTGCTTCATTGATTGCTGTAGCAATCGTTTCGGTACTTCTTACCCTCGGCCCACAACTCGAGGCAGTATTCCAATCAGTACAAGACAGCCTCGCAACAGAGTAAAGTTGTACTCACGGGTGTTTTACCCAATCTTCCAACAAATGGGCGGCTGTAAGGCCGTCCATTTGCAGGGAAGATTCGATATTTTACCCGGTTCATGCCGGGTTTTTTTATGGAAATTTTAAGCCATGCCAACCGAACATCTTGGACTTTTCTCAACGCTTGTTGTTAGTCTTGTTGCTGCCTTTACCGGTGGTCTAGCTGTTCGCACACTCAAATTACCTCCATTACTTGGCTATATCCTTGCTGGCGTCATGATTGGCCCTTTTACCCCAGGCCTTATTGCCAACCAAGCGATTGCTTCTGAATTAGCCGAAATTGGCGTTGCCCTTCTCCTGTTTAATATTGGACTCCATTTTTCTTTTCAGGACCTTCTCTCTATTCGGAAAATAGCCCTTCCGGGCGCTCTTATCCAAGTTATCCTAACAACTGCCGGCGGGGCTTTCCTTGCCAACCATATGATGGATATGTCCTTAGGGGCCTCTCTTGTCATTGGCCTTTCGCTCGCCATCGCAAGCACCGCCGTTGCCACACGCGTTTTCGAAGAACATAAACAAACAGCTGCACTAGCTGGACGTATCGCTTTGGGTTGGCTTGTTGTTCAAGATGTTATTGTCATTATTGCCCTTGTTCTTTTGCCTGTTTTAGGAAATGAGTCCAATGTTGATACACAACATTTTCTCAAAGCTTTTGGCAAAACACTTCTTCAAGTCACAGGCTTTGCTGCTGTCATGATCGTAGCAGGCCGCCGCGCTATACCTGCCCTCTTGCGCTATGTTGCACGCATTGGATCACGTGAGCTTTTTACACTGGCTGTTATAGTTGTCGCCCTTGGAATTGCATATGGCTCCTCTGTTCTTTTCGGTGTTTCCCTAGCCATGGGAGCCTTTTTCGCGGGCGTTGTAATTGGAGAAAGTGATTTCAACTACCACGCCGCATCCGAAGCGCTTTCCATGCAACAAATTTTTACGATCCTGTTCTTTGTTTCTGTCGGCATGTTGTTTGATCCTCGAATTATCATGGACATGCCCCTTGAAATTATAACTTTCCTTGCAACGGTTATTTTAGGAACAGGGGTTTTAACCTTTGCTTTTCTTGTTTACATGGACGTACCGTTGCGCACAGCCGGCCTTGTCGGCGGCGCCTTTGCTCAAATTGGCGAGTTTTCTTTTGTGCTAAGTGAAATAGGCTTTAAGGAGAGCCTTTTCGAAGCTCAAGAACGTGACCTGATTATGGCCGTTGCTTTTCTCTCAATTTTAATTAATCCGCTTCTTCTTGCTCTGGCGATGCGCACAGCACGATGGGCCAAAGAAACACCTCTTCTCACCCAATGGCGCGATCACAGAATTGAAAAAAATCTGCCTGAAGCCCATCTCCTCAACAACCACGTCATTCTTGTTGGGCATGGCCGTGTCGGCGGTGTCGTCGCCAAAGCCCTGCGTGAACAAAATGTCACTTATGTCATTATTGAATCCAATCGCTCATTGGCTGAAAAGCTACGACGGGACGGACAGCATGTTATCTATGGCGATGCCACACGCGAAGCCGTTTGCGGCGCCGCCGTACCGCAGCAAGCCAAGCTGATGATTATTGCTGTGCAGGATGAGCTTTATACCAAACAAGCTGTCCGGCAAGCCTATAAACTCAATCCTAACATCGATATCGTAGTGCGCACACACTCAGACAAAGAAGCGCGTGCACTAAACAAACTTGGTGTAGGCTTTGCCGTTATGGGCGAACGTGAAATTGGCTTTGGCATGGCCACTTATGCGCTCTTCAGGCTTGATCTGTCCCCCGAGCATGCACTGGAGACCATCGCACGAATCCGCGAAAACGTTTACGGTCTGGATAAAGTTACAGAGTAGCGCGAGGCTTATTAGCCTTAGAGCAGTTCCACATTAGGTTGGCGCA
>DOBW01000066.1 GCA_003504035.1 Rhodospirillaceae bacterium
TTCATACCCGAAATACGGCATGAAGTCCTTGCACTATTTGAATAAGGAGTTTTCATGATAGTCTTAAAAATTGAGGGAGATAATAATAATTTTGCGCCCCATGATGAGATGATTAAAACGATTATGGCTGTTCTCAAAGAAAAAGGCGAATGTACAGAAAATGATTTAAAGGCTAAATTTTCATCCGAAACCATCGAGCAACATTGGCCTTTGTCTTATGCCCTCGCAAAAGCCAAACTTAACTGGTTGGATGGGGAGGTTTAACGCCGTAGCCACAGTTGCAGTTTTGTTAGGTTGTTGTTGGTTGTGATCCTGTGGACGAGATGCATAAGGATGGGAAAGCCAAGCCCACTGGAAAGGTCTTCGCTGCATTCACGCAGTCTTCCTTCACGGGCTATGGTGAGAACCGTTTTAATGCTGGGCTTCATAGGCGGGATTTGAAAAAAGGAAAAAAGAACAACGTCATGTCTTTCGCGGGCGTGAAACCCGAGTGCTTCGGCCTGCCCGTGGAGAACCGAATTGGCAATACATTCGGCTAAAAGCAGAAAGAGATCACCTTCCTCGATATAACCTTTGGGAAAATTCTCGAGTATTTTTTCAATGGTTTGGGGGGTCCAAAGAGCTTCCCTATCCATCATTGCCGTATAGAACAAATCGGGATGAGCAAAACTTTCCCTAATCATGTTTTCTTCAGCGGGTTTTATAACTCCAAATTTTTGCATGTTTTGTGTCCTAGGGACGAATTTCAGCTATGCGGTTTAATTCAACAATGTCGAACAAACGACAGATGTCCTTGTTGGGCTTTTCAATGATGAAAACAGCATTCTTTTCTTTTACACGCCGTAATATCCGGATAAGAACGCCCAACCAGTGACTATCCATACGCAACACTTCTGAAAAATTGATGCGCACAGCTGTGACTTCACCTGTGTCAACAAGGGAGGTGATTTGATGAACGAGTTGTTCGCCTTCCTTGTGCTGGTGGAAAGTGAGAACACCACTTACGTAGACGGCTAGTTCGGTTTTTTCACGCTTAAATTTAAACGGCATTTTCTTTATCTCCTTTGAATCGTCACAAGCGTCAAATCATCAATAAGAGAGCTTTCTGGGGCGAGGCTTTTAGCCAAGTCCTGTTTATGAAGATCAGCTTTCTTTAGGAGGTCTGCCGGTTCTTCTGAAAGACTTTCTGACCAACCATCGCTATAGAGCACAAGCGTATCTCCTTTATTCATCTCAAAACTTTCGCTTGAAAGAGAGACAGCGCCGGAGCCAAGAGGAAGGCCTCGTGTTTTAAGTTCTTGAACAAAGCCGTCTTTGACAAGAAGCGGATAGGGAATGCCTGAGCCGGCATAACGCACATGACCTGTTTTTTTATTATAGGTTAATGCGATGGCACCGGCAAAAAGTTGGCCAAAAGAAATCTTGGCCATGGCGGCATCCAGCTTGTCCAAAAAAGTTCCCGGATCGAGAAGCTCGTCATTATATTCCTGTACAAGGCAATCAACGCGAAGAGCATTGATGGCACCGGCAAGGCCATGTGCGCTGGCGTCAACGAGAACGATAGACAGATTATCTTCGTCCATCCCGCGAAGAGACCACAAATCACCGCCAATTTCATCATGTGGACGATAGACCGAAGAGCAATTAATGCCATATTTTTCAGATATCTGTTCGATCTTTTCGGGGGAGGGCAAAATAGCATCAAGGAATGAATGCGTAATTTCAATGTGAGCTTGAATGCGATTGCGGAAATCGAAGAGGACACGTGAAGATATAGCACTGCGTAAGTGGGCTTTGATACGGGCTTTCAGCTCTGCCAAATGGAAGGGGCGAGAAACAACGTCCGTTGCACCAAGATTGAAGCAGCGCACGCGATCATCTTCACCCTGCAGACTCGTTTGAACGAGAATAGAGAGACGATCAAAGTTTGGGTTAGCGCGGAGCTGACGCATCAGCTCCAGCCCGTCCATTTTGGGCATGCGAAGGTCGAGAAGAATAAGGTCGGGTTGAAAGCGTGTAATAAGTTCGAGCGCTGCAACCCCGTCTTCAGCTTCATCTATGATGCCTATACCGAGTTTTTCGCAGACATTCTTGAGAAGGACCCGATTGGTCGGGTCATCATCTATAATAACGATGTGAGCTCGGGAGAACTCCATCGGAATTTCTTCTGTGGAGAGATGCGGTCTTGGCACGCTAAATGTCCTATATTAAAGAAAAACCTACCTTTTTTTCTTAAGCTCTTTGGTTTAAATAAGCCTTAACGAGTTGCATATCGGCTTATTGCAAATAGCTTACGACTGTATTTCTAACGTCTTGGATTTTAAAGTGATTATGACCTGTTTTAAGGGGAGGAATGGGCTTTTTTTGTTTGTTTGACAGGGGAGGGGGAACCTGTTTTTAGTGATGGAAGTGATATAAAATTTTTTACTGGAGAATAAAATGAATCGAATATTAGCTAGTTTTTTGGCTTTTTTCTTTTTGATATCGCCAGCTTTTGCTGCGGAATCAGAGGTTGATCCTATTTTAATTGGAGAAATTAATTCCTATACATCGCTCACCGATTATAGCAAGGATCACAAGAACGGCGTCGATTTAGCTCTGGAGGAAATAAACGCTCATGGCGGTGTTATTGGGCGTCCGCTTAAAGTTATATCACGTGATGACAAAGGTGATGCCGGTGAAGGTGTTCGCGTTGCCCAAGAGCTTCTTGATCGAGATCATGTTGTCGTGCTTTTGGGTACGGTGTTTGACCATGTAAAATTGGCCGTATCAAATTTGGCAGTGAGAGAAAAAGTGCCGTTTTTCTGCACTTCGGGCGGGACAGACAAGTTTATCCAGCCTCCCAATCCCTATGCTGTGCGTTTGGACACGACGATGTCGACAATGATGAAAATTTATGCGCAGCAAGCTGCCAAACTTCCTGCCAAGAGTTGGGCGATCATTATTCCAACGCTCGAATATGGCACCGCTATGGCTGAAGGCTTTAAACGCGAGCTCAGTAAATTGCGTCCGGATGTCGTTTTTGTTGTGGAGCAAACCTATCCCTTTGGCAAGCTCGATGCGGGTGCGAGCGTAGCGGCTTTGGCGGCGGCGAAGCCCGATGCCATTTTTAGTGGCGTTCTTGGTTCTGATTTATCTCGTTTTGTCCGGCAGGGACGTTTGAGAGAACTTTTTAAAGACAGAACAGTTTTGGCTCCTTGGATGGCATTCCAATCCTATATTGAGCCTTTGGGTAAGGAAGCCCCTGTTGGTTGGATTGCCAACGGCATGCCTTATTATAATACGGGTTTTCCGGCTGTGGAGAGGTTCGCCCAGCGTTATGAGGCAAAGTTCGGCAAGAAGCCCAAAGATTCCGCGCTTGTCGGTTATATGGGGCTAAAAAGTGTTGCGGCAGCAATCCAAAAGGCTGACTCTTTTGATCGGGAGAAAATTGCGCAGGCTGCACATGGTCTGACCTTTGAAACGCCTATCGGTCCGCTTATGTACCGCGCCGTTGATGGACAATCCAACCTTGGTATCTGGCTTGGGAAAACAGGCTTTAAAGACGGTACGCCCATGCTTGTTGATTGGACATATATTGAACCCGTCGCTCATCGGTAATTGAAACAACTATAGAAAACGGCATGTCTGTGAAAACAGTTATGCCGTTTTTTTTAAATGTATGAAATCAGATGAACGAAAAAGTTTTCTAGAAACCTTCGCGTTCTTTACGCTTGCGCTCGACTTTGCGGGCGCGGCGAAGCGCTTCGGCTTTTTCGCGCGCACGCTTTTCCGAAGGCTTTTCATAGTTGCGCCGTAATTTCATTTCACGGAAAACGCCTTCGCGCTGCAACTTTTTCTTCAGGACTCTCAGAGCCTGATCAACATTATTATCAC
Organism: Rhodospirillaceae bacterium; assembly: GCA_003504035.1. Lineage (GTDB taxonomy): Bacteria > Pseudomonadota > Alphaproteobacteria > UBA9219 > UBA9219 > UBA9219. The sequence continues at coordinate 3,877 of DOBW01000066.1, forward strand.
GTACTGAAACTTGCACGTTTGATCCCCTCCTTACGGGAAAATTGAAATAACTTTATATTCTTTTCTAACCTACTTTTTAGGGGGTCAAAAAAACACTTTCCCGAATGTCCAAAAGAACAATCAGGATGGCTCTTGATAGCACGATAAAAGAGGGCATGAAAAGCCTTTCTTTTTCAAGCGATAAGAATGCTATCTATATGATTTTAGGGCTATTTCTTGCGGAACTTGTCTAGACTTATAACTTCACCACGTTTTTCTTCTTCTTTTTTCTCGCCTGAATCGTCTTCTGGGGCTTTTCCTGTATCTTTGCCGATATCTGATTCTAGCGGTGAGGCTTGGAACTGAAGCGCAAAATTGACCGAGGGGTCGGCAAAGGTTGTGATGGCGGCAAAGGGCACCGTTAGCCGTTCCTTGACGTTGTTGAAGCTGAGAATGACGCTGAAGCCTTCTTTCGTGACGGTCAGGCCAAAAAATTGGTGCTGAAGCACGATGGTCATTTCACCCTTATATTTTTCTTTGAGATGTTCAGGGATATCGACACCCTCATCATCCGTCAGGAAGGAAATATAAAAATGGTGCTCACCGGGGAGTCCAAGCTGAACGACTTTTTCCATAGCATTATGGACGACGTCGCGCAGAGCATTTTCAATGAGAGTGTCGTATTGGATGAGATCTTCGGACATGGAGGGAACCTACTGAGAAACTAAAACCAAATAAAGCGGAGGGCTTCTGTTGCCCGGTGCCCTCCAAACCGCGTGGTTAGCAAACTACTCTTGCTTCGCAAAGCGAAGGTTAAGCAGCAACTGCAACACCACTCATGTCAACATTGTCGTTGGCATCTGTAGAAATGACCCGATAACGGCGGTATCATGCCGAGCAAAAACTTCATCTTTACTACACGCGTCGATCCTATTTCGCCCCCCTATTAGTACACGATCTTATGTGGTGGAGGCGCCGGGTACTGCCCCCGGGTCCGCTGCGTCTATTCCATAAAGCGTTTATCACCATAGTCAGCCGAAGCTGACGCACTATATATAGCATAAAAAAAGGCAATAAAAAGGTTAAGAGTGCTCTTTTTTCTTTTTCAGAGCGCTTAATCCTTGATCCATATCTCTTCTTGTGGCCTCATTTGAAAGTAATTTTGCCTCACAGGAGACCTTTATGAGCCACGCTATTTTTATTGTTGATGACCAGCATCCCGAAGACACGGCCATGCTTCAGGCGCTCTATTCGCGCAGTCCTGCCAGTGTTGTCACGCATCTTGAAAAGCTCAAAAAAACGGGAAGCGGCAAGTTTATGGACCAATATTATGTTGGTTATGGGCATGCCTCGATTGGGGATTGTGGAACAACAACATGCTTTATCGAGCAAGTCTCGATATTGGTGGCCAAGGCGGTGCAGGAAAACCCTCTTTATAACGGGCAGGAGGCCTCAACACGCTATCTCGATTATGCACAGCAAGAGATCGTTGATCCGTATGATAACCCTGCCAGCACCTCTATCCAAAAGCGCTGGAAGGAAATTTATAATGATACGATCCAGAAACTTCAGGTCGGGCTAGAAAAAAAGAACCCGTTTGATCCAAATCAATATAAAAGTGAAAAAATTTGGAAAAACACACTTGAGGCGCGCTCTTTTGATATTGCGCGTGCTTTGTTGCCGATGGGCACAACGACGCTTCTGAGCTGGAGCACTTCTCTTCGCCAGTCACGTGATAATTTGCGGCGGCTTAAACATCATCCGCTTAAAGAAGTGCGCGAGGTCGCCCAGAGTTTATTCAAAAACCTGATCGAAAAATATCCGCACAGCTTTAACGGCAACGAGATGGATATGGGGGCGGACACGGCGCGTGATGCCTATGCGGAAAAAAATGCAACCCGCAATCACTATCAATCAAGCGAAGATCTTGCCAAGCGTTTTGATCTAACGGAGGCCAACTTTGCGCGGCTTGAAGCGGGTGAGCTTATCGTGCAGCGTGACACGCTCGATCTTGAGGGGTTGAAAAAGCATGAAAGAGCCGTTTTGTCCGAGCGCCCCAAAGGATCGCCTTTACCGTGGCGGCTTGAATCTTATGGGCGCTATAATTTTCTTTTTCTGCTCGATTTTGGGTCGTTTCGCGATATTCAGCGCCACCGTAACGGCGTGTGCCAAATCCCGTTGGTGGAGGCGCGCTTTGGTTTGCATCCATGGTATTTGCACGAGCTTGAAGAAATTCTTGAGCCAGCCGATTTTGAAAAACTTCAAAAGGATGTCGCCGCGCAGTTTACGTCCATTAAAAATCTTGCCGCGCAGGGTGTTGAGACAAACAATTACGATGATCAATATTTTTACCCCATGGGTACCATGGCGCTTGTTCATGCGTCATATTCTCTGCCGCAAACGCTTTATGTGGCCGAGCTTCGGTCGGGTAAAACAGTACATGGTTCGCTCAGGCCCATCGCGCAAAAAATGTTGCAGGTTTTGGAGAGGGACGTTCCCGATATCGCGCTTTATGGCGATATGGATGCAGAAAACTTCACCGCCAAGCGCGGTGAGCAAACTATTTCACTGAAGGCGGGATAGGTGGCAGAAGATAAAAAAGAAATTGCTATTGCCTATCTTGCGGATTATCCCGATTTGATTCCTGTTTGCGCAGCTTGGGCTTTTGGTGAGTGGGGAAGCCAGCGTGATGCGTAAAGAGTTATCCGTATATTCTTTAGAAATGATTTCGACATAAGCATCGAAGGTGGCAAGATTATCAGGATTTTTCTCAGCCTCTCCTTTGAAATATTCTACGTAATTTCTGTTAACAGAATCTAGATTTTCAAACATATACTTTCATCTTAGAATATCTTTTTGTTTAACGTGGGCTTGGTTGAAAGCTTATTTTTGACATAATCTCTCGGGACTTTTCTGGAGGAACTCGTGGTGGTGGTTTTTTTTGAGCTTTGATTTCTTCAAAACGTTCAAATATCTCTTCTTTTAGCCTCCAAGGGAGGGTTTGATTGTTGATAAAACAAAGGAGATCTTCTTCTTCCTTTAAAGAAAAATGACGGGACAACGTCAAAAGGCCTCTTGCAGCGTTCTCGCGTGGTTTGCTTAGCCTTAAATCTTTGCTGCGTTTTAAAGCTTTTTTGCATTCCTCTATGCCCTTATTGCGATCTTCTAAAGCTAGACCGATAGCGACAACACCTTCCAAAAGAGAAGTAGCTACTTTTTCATGTGGATGTTTTTTATCAAGCTCTTCCCAAAATAGCCTTGTCGCCTGCTGAGGGTCTTTTAAAGAGCGTGTGGTGTGAATTATTTCTCCCAAAATGTCTTTGGTTGGGGTGCCTTTGGAAAGGGCTTCCTTAAGCTGGCCAAAAAAGAAATCCAGCGCTTCTTCTGGTAGAAAAGACTTATTATTAAATACAGTTTTTTGAGAATTTGCCATTATTCTTTCACACACGAATAAGTTAATAACGCAAGTAAAGTAGCAACCCTGCATAAGTGCGTAAACCACAAAGTATAGTTAATAAAAAATCTGTTATAGCGAAGGCCTTTTTACCTGTAGCAATCTGTATCAACAAAAAAAAAGCGTCATTCCGGACTTGATCCGGAA
>DOBW01000082.1 GCA_003504035.1 Rhodospirillaceae bacterium
CATTTCGTCTCTGATTCACCTGAAATGAAGGCCTAAAAGATGCCCCTTAAACGTTGTCCTGACGAGCTTATTGCGTTTGCCAATTGTTTGGCAGACGAAAGTGGTCCTGTGGTAAAGCGTTTTTTTCGCTCTCCTTTTGTCGTTGAGGGAAAGGCTGATATGTCTCCTGTGACTATTGCAGATCGTAAGGCTGAACAGGTTTTGCGTGTGGTTTTGGCGCAGATGCGGCCCGATGACGGTGTTATTGGTGAAGAATTTGGTTCTGAGAAGACGGACGCTGAATATGTCTGGGTTCTTGATCCCATTGATGGCACACGCGCTTTTGCTGCGGGTAAGCCTATTTTCGGGACGCTGATTGCCCTTTTGCATGAAGGCGTACCCGTTCTTGGCATCATTGATCAGCCTGTTTTGGGTGAGCGTTGGGTCGGTGCTGTAGGGCATCCGACAATTTTCAATAATCGCGAATGTCGCACACGTCCCTGTTCAAAATTGGAAGAGGCCGTGGTGTGTTTGGGCGCGCAAGGGTTTCCTTTTGGTAATGCAACCTCGCTTGATGCCTATCGCTGTATAGCCAAACATGTGCGTACAACAAGTACGGGTGGAGATTGCTATACTTATGGCCTTATTTCATCGGGCTATATTGATTTGGCGATTGAGCATGATTTGAAGCTGTATGATTATGCGGCACTTGTTCCCATTGTTGAAGGGGCAGGCGGTGTCGTGACCGACTGGCATGGAAGTCGGCTTGAGCGCGATTCGAAAGGGCAAGTCCTCGCCGTTGGCAACCGGCAGCTTTGGGAAGAAGCCGTTACGTTGCTTGAGGGGGCCTTGTGATCCGTCTCGGTGTTTTTTTAGGCCTTATTGGTTTGGCTCTGGCGACGGGCGTTATTATTTGGTCCGGTGCGCAGCAGGTTTTGGATTCTTTAGCCACAGCAAGCTGGGGCATTGTTTGGACTAGTCTTTTTCATCTTGCGCCGATGATGGCCTGCGTTTTGGGATGGCAGGCTCTTTTACCTGGACGCAAAAAGGCAGGAAAGCTTCTTTTCTTTTATATTTTATGGGTCCGCGTTGCCATTAATAATCTTATGCCCGTTGCCCGTATTGGGGGTGAGATTGTTTCAGTGCGACTGATGATAAAACACGGCATTCGCAAACCTTCTGCCATTGCGGCAACGGTTGTTGAAACAACTTTATCTGTTATTGCTCAGTTTCTTTTTGTTTTGCTGGGGGTGGTGCTTTTTGTTTTGCATGTCTCGAATGAAGATCTCACGACGCAGCTTTTGTGGGGCTTGCTGATTTCTGCGCCTTTAATTGGTGCGATGGTTTATGTGCAGCGCATCGGTTTTTTTGGCCTTTTTGAGAAACTTTTTTCACTTATGTTTCGTGATAAATGGAAAAAGTTCGCCGGTAGTGCGGCACGTTTGGATAAGGCTGTTCGTTTGATGTATCGCCGCCGAGGCAAAGCCTTTTATTGTTTGTTTATGCAATTTATGTCTTGGGCGCTTTGTTCCATAGAGATTTGGCTGGCGCTTAAGTTTTTGGGTCATCCTTTATCTTTGGTCGAGTGCCTTATGATTGAAGCGCTCATCCAAGGCGCTGGGAGTGCCGCTTTTGTTGTTCCCGCTGCACTGGGCGTGCAGGAAGCTGGCTTTCTTCTCTTTGGGGGTATGTTGGGGCTTTCACCCGAGGTGTCTGCGGCGCTGGCCTTGATTCGCCGTGCGCGCGATGTTTTGCTTTATGTTCCGGGACTTATTGTTTGGCAAGTTCAGGAAGGGCGTTGGTTTTTTCAAAAAGCGAAAGCGCCTCACACACCGCCAAAGGATCTGTAAAATCTACGCGTGGGTGGCGAAAAGGCACCCACTGAAAGCGTGCGTACCAAAGCTTGCCTTCATGAGGTGGTTTTGAATAATCACATGAAGCAAGAAGTCTGTAAGATTCCTGAAGTGTATCGACATAACCAAGATTGTTTTTTTCTGAAGCGTAAAGCGCAAGCGCGGTGCGTTTTTGGGCTTGTTCTTTAGGTGTCAGATACAAAGTTGTTTCTGTCCCATCTTCATCAGGAAAAGTTTGCGACTGTTTTTTTCCATCTGAAAAATTATATTCGGCAAACTCAAGTATTTTTACGCGATCCCGAAAATGTTGGCACAGTCCGTTAAGTCCATCATGATCGGCGTTTCCGCCTTCATAAGCAGGGATCCAAAGTTGGTCGGGTTTGTATTTTTCAAGTGCGCCATCAATTTCCTTGTAAACAAGGTCAAGTTGTTTCCAAAGATGACGCGCAGGACGATCCGAAAAGCCAATTATTTCTAGGTTTGAAAAAAAGGCGGCTTTTTCTGCTTCGATGCGGCGCTGTTTTATACGGTCCTCATAGTTTTTGCGTTGCCACGTCCAAAGGGTTTCTTTGGCGATGCAGCCATGTGTTAAAAAGAGGACAGAGATTTTCGCGCCTTCACTTGTGGCGCGACCAATAGCTCCGCAGGCGGCCACAATTTCATCATCAGGGTGTGGGGCTAGGATCAGGATATTTTTGCCAAAAACAGTCATTGCGTGTTCTTTCCATCAAAGGTTTTTCTTTAAATGCTTTTTGCCAAACAGGCATAAAGCTTTGTTCAAGAAAACTTCCCCAGCTTGGGATGTTGTTTTTTGTGTAGGTAAGTGCTTCTTGTGCCATTTGTTCCCGTAATGGGGCATCATTTATTAAATCACGCAAAGCTTCAGCCCATTTATCGCTGCCTCCGGCAACAATGCGTATGGCTGTTGTGTTGTTGTAAATTGCGGCAACGGTGCTTTTTTGGGAAACGAGAACAGGTAAGCCCGAAGCCATGGCTTCCGTTGCGACAAGGCTGCGTGTTTCAACCTCGGAAGGCATGGCTAAAAGATCGGCGCTGGCGTAAATTTTTCCCAGTTCGTTGGGTTCTATGAAGCCTGCGACTGTGACATGGCCTTGTAGTCTTTCTTTAAGCGCTTCTGCGGCGGGGCCAACACCTGCCGTTATGAGATGAACAGGCTGTTTTTCGGCAATGAGTTTTTCCATGGCTTCAATGAGCGTATAAATATTTTTACCTTCATCAAGCCTCCCAACAAAAACACAAATGATGCGGTCTTTTGGAATGTTGTAATTTGCTTCAAAGGCTGCGCGGTCTTTGCGATGAGGGCCAAACATTTCATAGTCAACGGCTGTATGCAGGGTGTGGGTTTTTTCAGGGCCTAGAATTTGATGTACCAGCGCGAGGTCTTCCTTTCGAGTCGCCAGCGCATGGCTACAGGCCTTTAAATGTGTGCAAAGGCGTTTGTTCATTTTGGCTTCCTGTTTTTCAGGAAGGCGCAAAATGTCTGTTAGAAAGTGGCTGATTTTGCCTTTGCTAAAAATCTTTTCGATGGTGCGCCGCGTAAAAATACGGGCATAGGAAGGGGTGTCGGTGTGGATAGAGGAAACCAGCGGAATTCCCAGTTTCCGGCTCACGCGTTCGGCTGTGCGTGCGAAGGCAAAAAAGCCATCTGTTGTGTGGATAATATCGAAGGAAGCTAACTCACGCGCTAGTTGAGGGTGGTAGGGAGCCAGATCTGTATGGTCGGGCACGTAGGGGAGAAACTTTAGTTTTGATGTGCTGAAGACGGGCGGGAGATGCCGTATACAAGCTTTTTCACTAAGCCGTTCGTTTAAGTCTTTGCCTGAAAAAAAGACGGTAAGCTCAAGAGGCAAGCTGCTTTTGGCAGCCTCATAAGCCAGCCTTTCCCAGCCACGGGCATGCCCGCCAGAGATGTTTGTGCGCGGCAGATCAACAAGAGAAGCAACGCGAAGAGGTTGAGTAGAAGACATTGTTTTCTAACAGAGCCATTATGGAGTAAGGTACCGGTAGACCATAACCGGAGAGAGGCGATTTTTCCATGAGCAAAAGCATCAAACAAGCCGGAAAACTTTTTTTGTGGCTGTTTCTTCTCAGTTTTGCGGCTGGGGCCGTCTCTGCCAAGACCCAAGATTCAGGCGCTGTAGAAGGAAACCAAGATGATGTGCCTCTTATTGAGGATATTTGGGGAAATGTAACGGGCCTTTTTGGCGCCAAGCCCTCCGATCAGCAAGAGGAAGAAGAGGAGGAGGACACTGAATCTCAAGTTTCCAAGCCAGATGAAAAACTTATACACGCCAAGAGATTAGACGATAAATCTAAGAAGGAAGATGAGGGTAAGCCCATTTCTTTGTTGCCTTATAAGGTCTATCAGGCGCCGATTATTAAGGAGGAGCAGCCGGCGCGTAAGGCTCCCGCTTCCTATCATAATAGCGCTGATGATCAGGGGTCCTTTTCTGGGTGGGCCGCTAAATCTCCTACCGTAGATCTTAACAGACCGATTCCTTTACCTGCGCCTCAAGGAGCGGGGGAGAAAAAAGAGCCGCCTCGTTTGGTGCCCCCTGTCTCGGCGCTGCCGAAGCAATTTTTTCCTATTTTTCCGCGTGGCGCTGATCCTGACACGGTTGCTCAGTTTCTTCCCGTTGCCAGCAATGTTGCGCTTGAATCAGATCATTCGGATGTAACGCGGGCCGTTATTTTTATTCATGACATGACGCGCAATGCAGCAGAAGGTGTTGCTACACTTATGACCCTTGGCGGATCGAATGGGCGAGAAATGCTTATTCTTGCGCCGCAATTTCCTTTGGATGTAGATGTGCTTCGTTTTGCAGATCATTTGCCAGATAGAGGAAAAAATATTGTGAGCTGGCCGTTGGAGAAAGGTTGGAATGAAGGGGGGCTTTCGTTGGCGCGTTCAGGATCACGTGGCATCAGCTCTTTTACGGCCATAGATGTGTTGTCTCTTTTTTTGGCTGATCGGAGACGTTTTCCTAAGATAAAAGAAGTTGTCTTGGTTGGTCACGGTATGGGCGCGGATTTTGTACAGCGCTATGCTGCCGTTGGGCAAGCTCCTGATCTTTTGACGCGTGACAGAGTGGCGATACGCTTTGTTTTGGCTAACCCTTCTTCCTATCTTTATTTTACGAACCTAAGACCTTCTGAAGATTCTTTGGCTTTTTCGATTGTGAAGGAAGTTGTGTGCAAGGGCGTGAATTATTTTCCTTATGGTCTTGATGATTTAACGCCTTATGCCCGCCGCACGGGAGGGGATGCTTTGCGCTTGCGCTATCCTGAGAGGCAGGTTTTCTATTTTGCCGGAGATCAAATTATCAATGATGCCTTTTTGGATTCTTCTTGTGCGGCTGTGGCGCAAGGGAAGGATCGTCTTTCCCGCACTCAAGCTTATCAAAGGCACATCGCACAAAGTTTTGGTCAAGCGGCGGATGGGCAGACATTTAAAATTATCAAAAACGCAGGCTATGACCCAGTCTCGATCTTTGGATCAAGCTGTGGGCTGACGGCCATATTTGGGGATGGGATGTGTAGGTGAGACTCTATCTGGGCACACCGGACGCTTGAAAGAGTTAAATCCGTTAATGGCGGCTTGTTTGTTGGCGTGGTCAATACTTTCTATAATTGCGGTGTTTAAACGGCGCATTTCCTCTTCGTCTTGTGCAACACGCAATGGTTCAAAGGAAATCTCATCTTT
>DOBW01000185.1 GCA_003504035.1 Rhodospirillaceae bacterium
CTCTAATCTGCTCTGCTGCATTTTTCCATCAAAAAGAAAACGCTGCAACATCTCAGAAGCAGAATGAAGAACACCATCAGCAGTACGGATATTATGTGCAAATTCTTGAATATAATCCAGAACAGTCTGGTTATTATCAAATTCCTCAATATTCTGCTGGAAATATGAAAAAGAAGTATTAACTCCGATTTTAATTGAACCATTATCCGGATCAATCTCCTCCATAATGCATTTGAGAAGAGTTGTTTTCCCGCATCCGTTAGGTCCAATGATACCGATCCGCTCCAGTTTTTGAAAGTTATGATTGAAATTGCTAAAGAGAATATTATCATCATATTGTTTGGTAATATTTTTTATCTCTAAAATTGTTTTCCCTAATCGTTTGGTTTTAAAGGAAATATCAAGATCTTTATTTTCGGATAGATATGATTTATCGATGAGTTCTTTTACCCGGTCAAGATGATCTTTGGGCTTGGAAGTTCTCGCTCTCGCACCTCGTTTAAGCCATTTAATTTCCTTTTTCAATTGGGCTTTACGCCGCGTTTCTTTTCTTTGAACATCAATATCCTGCTGCTCTTTTTTACGAAGATAATATGAATAATTTCCTTTAAAAAAGTTGATCTGTCCATTCTCCATTTCCATTATCTTATCGGAAACAGCATCCAGAAAATAACGGTCGTGAGTAACAAATATGATCGTGCCTTTATAATTGGATAAATAATCCTGAAACCATTCTATCGTATCAAGATCCAGATGATTAGTAGGCTCATCCAAAAGCAAAACAGTTGGCTGAGAAAACAACACACACGCCAGTGCCACCCGTGCGCGCCACCCACCCGAAAAACTTGTGATAGTCTGAGCCTGTGCCATCTCGTCAAAACCCAAACCTGCAAGAATGGATGCAGCCCGAGAAGGTGCCTCATAAGCATTTATCTCTGTCAGTCTCTCATAGATGTAACCGATGCGATTCATGTCCTGAGACGTTTCTGCTTCCGCTAAAAGAACAGCCCGCTCTTCATCCGCAGCCAAAACAATCTCAAGCAAGGAAAGTCCATCTTCTGGAAAATCCTGACGCACAACACCAAGCGTCGCTTTTTTCATCAACGAAACTGTGCCATCATCTGCAGCAAGCTCACCCGAGATCAACTTAAACAAAGTTGACTTCCCGCAGCCGTTAGCCCCCACAAGCCCCACACGATGACCAGAAGGAATGTTGAGTGAAACATTCTCCAATAAGGCACGTCCCGCAACACGGTATGTTATATTTTGAATTGAAAGCATGACGCACTATATCCACAATTTTTGGACTGAAATCAATATGTTCTCCGCCTAAACGGCCGCAAAAGTCATCCGCCTTTTGCTTTCGCAGAGGTTTCTATAACAATGACTAAAAAACCGCCCTTACTAAAGGGCGGTTTTTAAAACACATGATAAAAAATAAAATTAGACAACTTCCTCTGGAGATTCAGAAAGTGTGGTTGCCGCTTCTTCTTGAATAACTTGTCCGCTCTCGTTCAAACCAGAACGAAGATAGGCTACCGTTGCCTCCGAGGGAATTTGCATCTTCACCTGCCCCTCACCCGAGAGGTATTCTGTAATCAAAACACCTGCAACAGAATCGGAAGTCATACGCGGAGAAATCCCTCGAACTTCCGAAGCCGCTGTGCTTGCCTGTGCCTGCGGATCAGAAGTAGGCGCAGAAGGTTGTGCTGAGCGCGCCGCGCCAAGCTCCACCCCTGATGTAGTGCCGCTGATAGATTCAACCATGATCAGGTTACTCCTCAAAAATCACAAGTAATTGACTAGAAATCATTGACCAAAACGCTCTAACAAATATAACAGATCCGAAAAAGAATATGCGCACAGCAGGTTGTTACACCTTCCAACCTTGTTTATAGTACCATATTTTTTTTATCTTGACAAGCAAAAGATCCTGTGATCCACAACGTTTTCCAATACTAAAAACGACGCTTTTGATATCTATCGTTTTTTTTTCAAAAAATGTTTTAGCCCCTGCAATAAAGACTTACGAGCATACCGCTTTCCTTTACTATTATTTGATGTTTTCTTAACTGAGTGTTAGGAATTGGCGCCCCTTTCAACTTCCCTATAACGAATCATATGACCTGCAAACCGCTCGCCCTCACTTGGTCTTTATCAACAATTTCTGGCTATGGAAATTACGGCATTCATCTCGCTCTACAGTTTATCCGTCGTGGTGGAGAAAAGTTCATCACAACGCAAACGCCAGCGCTTACGGTCATGCCGACACTCACACAAGTGCGCATCGACCCCATTCTTGAACAAGGGAAAAAGATCGCACATTTTTTGCGTGAAAACCCAAACGAACGCCTCGCCTTTGATCACGCCGTTCTTCATGCCGTTGGCAATGAGTGCGCTGGCTTTGAAGGACAAGACCGCATTTCAGGCACGCTCAACGTGGGATGCGCCGCCATTGAGCACATCAATTTCGGTCAACAGGGCCTTGAATATGCCAAAAATTACGATGTTTTTATTGCTATATCGCGCTGGAATGAAGCCTTTTTGAAGAACCTTGACCTCGCGCCCGTCCATTTATGCCATCAAGGCATTGACACCAGTCTGTTCGCCCCAGGCGGAAATAGCGGCCTTTGGAAAGATCGCTTTGTTGTTTTTTCAGGCGGTAAGTTTGAGTTCCGTAAAGGACAAGACATTGTCACGGCTGCCTTCAAACGCTTTCATGCGCGCCACCCCGAAGCTTTTCTTGTCACTTGTTGGCAAAATCTTTTGCCTGTAGATCCGGTGCCCTTTGCGCTAGCGGGATACTGCCAAACCGTTCCCCAGATTGATAATGAAAATAGACTTCAGGTTGCACCTTGGCTTTTTGAACAAGACCTTCCCATGGGCAGCTTTCTTGATATTCCCTACACGCCCAATATGTTCATGCCTTCTATTTTACGCGAATGTAATGCTGCACTCTTTCCCAGCCGTGGGGAAGGCGGCACCAACCTCGTCGCCATGGAAGCCATGGCCTGTGGCATACCAACACTTGTCGCCAACAACACGGGCCAAAAAGATTTAGTTGCTGAGCTGGATTGCATCGCCCTTCAAAATCAACGCCCAGTTAAGGCATCCACAGGTATGCCGACACTTGAGGATTGGGGCGAAAGCGATCTAGACGAAATCGATGATGCTCTTGAAAAAATATACACATCACACGAAGAAAGCCGCCAGAAAGCTCTGGTCGTTGCGGAAGAAATAAAAAGTTGGGACTGGGCCCCAAAAAATGAAAAATTGCTCAAAATTGTATGCGACTAGGCAAACTTTGCCGAGACATTTTTTCCCCACACACCAGAAGGCAAAAATTTCCTATCCCTTCCAGAATAATTTTAACGATTCAAGCCCTTTTTCTGTCACTTCAAGACCACCTCGTTAACGAACCGTTTTGGCATAAAACTCGCATATTACATGGGGTGCCGTTAAGGCGATTTTCATATTTGAGAGTCAATCTAGGCGGCAACAATCCTCGCAGAAGGAGTCTGCGGTAATTCTTGAAAGGAGTTCTCACTATGGTTAGTGATGTTTCACTTAGCGCCTCGGCGCGTTCTAATCTGCTGACGCTTAAAAACACGGCAGATCTTCTAGGCCAAACACAAGAACGTTTGGCTACTGGTAAAAAAGTCAACTCTTCGCTAGATAACGCTGCTGCGTATTTTGCATCAGAAGGCTTTTTGAACAGTGCAAATGATCTTGGTAGTCTAAAAGATAGCATGGGAACGGCGATTCAGACGATTCAATCCGCTTCGGATGCAATCGACTCGATCTCAAATGTTATTGAACAGATGAAGGGTCTAACAAACTCTGCTCTTCAGACTACTGACACAACAACGTTGGCCAGTCTTGCTGGGCAGTACAATGACCTGCGTACTCAACTTGATGGTCTTGTCACTGACTCGATCTTCAATGGTACAAACTTGCTGAACAGTACGGCTACAACGCTCAATGTTTACTTCAACGCGGCAAATACAACCTCACTTGAGATTTCGGCTGTTAATGTAACATCCGCAGGTCTTGGTGTTGTTGTCGCGGCGAATGATTGGGCGGCCACATCAGATGTGCTAGGAGCTCAATCATTGTTACAAACAGCGCTGGCGACTCTGCGTACAGAAGCGTCAACGTTTGGTAATAACAATACCATTCTTTCTACACGTCAAGATTTCACCACGAACTTGGTCAACACGCTTCAAGAAGCGTCTGACAATCTTGTTCTGGCTGATACAAACGAAGAAGGTGCAAACTTGCAAGCTCTGCAAGCTCAAAGCCAATTGGGTATTGTTGCCCTTGGTATTTCGGGCGAGCAGGCTCAAGCCATCTTACGTCTGTTCTAAATCTGACGAGAAGAGCGTGGGGGCAACCCCACGCTTTTTCTTTTTTGATATTTTTAGGACACAAATTGTTTTTATGGAAGGGAGAGAGCCTTTCCTTTTTTTTTCGAAGGAGTCGAAACATGCCGCTTAAGATTCGAGTCAAACCCGAAGGCAAAGTTTTTGCCGGCGGCGCCGTTTTAAAAAACGTAGGGCGAAAACCTGCCGAACTTCTTATTCTTTCTGACAGTCCTGTCTTGCGCGATGACTATTTAATGAATGTCGATAAGCGCGATGAGTCAGATGCTTCAAACATATATTTCCTTTTACAGGTCATCTATCTCTTCAAGGGCAAGGGCCAGCCTCTGGACGACCTTGTTGTCTCCACGCTAAGCAACTTCTCGAATCTCTATCCTGCCCTATCAAGCAAAGTTGAAGAGATCATCGAGCATTTGAAAGCAGGAGAATCTTTCAAGGCCCTTCGTCTGGCTCACAAACTTCTGGCTGATGAACAAAAAAACCAAACACCCAAAAATGATCCTGAGATAGAAATTTCTTGCGAAGAATCCACTGAAATAGCACTTTCTTAAAACGGAGAATAAAAATGAACCAACACCTTCACTCAAGCTATACCGAACACCAACGCACCTTTGAAACAACGCGTGAAGGCGAAGCACGCGCTCTTTTAAGCTGCGCGGCAAAGCTCGAAGACGTACGCGCCGATGATATTTCAAGAGAAGATGTTGGTACCGCCATAAGGCACAACCAGAAACTTTGGTCCCTGTTTCAGGTTTCTCTGTGTGAACCAAGCAACCCTTTGCCTAAAGAATTGAAAGGGACACTTTTGAATCTTAGCCGCTACATCGACAAAGTTAGTTTCCGCATTTTAGCAGGAAGCGAAAAAGAGCTTATTCGCTCCCTTATCAGCATAAACCGAACGATTGCTAAAGGGCTTAATGTCAATAATGAAGCTCAAAAAGAAGGGCAGACACCCTCTTCACCGCAAGGCAAACCGCCGCAATCCATTACAACATCGGCTTAGAAACACAGACTTACCCTACAATGTGATACCCACCATCAACATAAAGGGTTTCACCGGTAATAAGTCGCGCCGCATCAGTTGCTAAAAGAGCTGTCGCTCGCCCAACATCTTCAATGGAAACAAGACTTTGTATTGGAGCGCGTTCCGTAGCCTTGTTAATTAGCTCATCAAAGCGATCTATGCCACTGGCAGCGCGTGTTTTGATAGGTCCGGGAGAAATAGCATGAACACGTATATTTTTGCCCCCAAGTTCAAAAGCAAGATAACGCACACTTGCCTCTAGCGCTGCCTTAACAGGGCCCATCAAATTATAGTGTTCTACTACTTTTTCTGCGCCATAATAGGTCATAGCAAAAAGTGTCCCACCATCATTCATCAACGGCTCGGCCAAACGAGCCGTGCGAATAAAAGAGTGACAGGAAACATCCATCGCCATTGTGAACCCATCACGCGATGAATCCGTTAGCCGCCCATGAAGATCATCGCGGGGCGCAAAAGCAATAGAATGAAGAACAAAATCAAGCTTTCCCCAGCGCTGTGCAATGGCATCAAAAACGGCACTAAGCTGACCTTCTTCTCGAACATCACAAGGAAGAAAAAGATTGGGATCAACATCTAGTTTTTGAGCCAATGGCTCTGAATGCGGCCTTGCCTTATCATTCAAATAAGTCACCGCTAGTTCTGCCCCAGAATTGCGAAAAGCTTTCGCACAGCCATAAGCAATGGATTGATCATTAGCGATACCAATAATAAGCCCCTTTTTACCAGCAAGTTGCTTTATTAAACCTTCATTTGGATCTGTCATGGCATTATTCTTTCTTCGCTTTGCACAATTGGTTTTGTTGGTGTAATTGGTTTTTCTTTTTTATTATCAGCTTCGCTCTTCTTTATAACTTTTCCACGCAATACCTCGCGCAAAAGAACTATGCTGATCCGACGATTACTTGGATCTTTGGGGTTATTTAAAACAAATGGATCACGATCAGCAAGCCCCACAACCCGCGCAATCCTATTTTTTTGTACCCCGCCGACCTGAAGCTCCCTCCGGCTAACATTGGCGCGGTCCGTCGATAGCCCCCAATTATCACGCCGCGATCCAATAGGAAACGGGTTGCTGTCTGTATGTCCCGTAACGGATAGATGATTGCTCAAACGCGAAATAACCTTGCCCACCAAGCGAAGAAGATCTCGGCCTTTCAAATAAGGTGTCGAAGAACCTGATGGAAAAAGAGAAAACTTGTCACGATCAACGATTTGAATTCGTAGACCTTCGGGCATACGATCAATGATTAAATGCTTGGCTAAGTCACGAAGAGCAGGTGCTTCAGCAATAGTTTGCCGCAAAGATTCTTCTGCAAAATTGAATTTTTGTTCCTCTTTTTTCATCGCCTTTCCCAGCATAGCGGCATCGCTCAGCGCTTCTTTTTTAAGCGCTTCAAATTCCTCTTCTTCGCCGCCGCCACTTTTCTCGCTTTTTCCAGGAACATCCTCTTCCCCATCTTCTCCCGAACCAACCGTAGCCGTAGCGCGATCATTAACCCCCATAGGATGCGAAGAAGATATTTCAGCGCCATAATCGGAATTAATACTTGTGCCGCCCATAACGCCACCCGAACCACCATGCGACAAAGAAATACCCGTTGGTGAAAAATACTCGGCAAGCCCTTGGCGCTGATCTGATGTTGTAACATTAAGGAGCCACATCATAAGAAAGAAGGCCATCATAGCCGTCACAAAATCGGCATAGGCAACCTTCCACGCACCGCCATGATGCCCCCCCCCATGGCCACCTTTCTTTTTTTTACGAATAATAATGACGGGCTGTTCAGCCACAGATAATTCCTTCCGTTATGATGGCGCCGTAAGAGCCTGCGTTGCCTCCTCCACCTCAATAAAAGTAGGACGCACATCACTTAGCAATGTCTTGCGCGCATATTCAATGGATATAGACGGCGCAAAACCTTGCAAATGGCCAAGAATTCCAACCTTAAGACATTGCAAATAGTGTGATTCTGCTTCTTGAGCCTGGCCAACACAATTTCCCACAGGACCAATAAAACCATAAGAAGCCCACACACCCATGAACGTACCACACAGTGCACCACCAACAAGCTGGCCCAAAACTTCTGGCGGTTCAGTAATAGCCCCCATTGTATGGATAATGCCAAGCACAGCCGCCACAATACCAATGGCAGGCATGCTATCAGCAACAAACATGATAGCTGCAACAACGGCCGCATCTTCACTGTGATGAACTTCTAATTCCTCATCCATCAGCGCTTCAATCTCATACGGTTTATCAGACCCCAACGTAACAAGACGCAAATAATCGCAAACAAACTCAACCGCATGATGATTTTCTAAAAAGCTAGGAAATTCTTGAAAAAGTGAGCTCTCTTCAGGCGTTTCAATATGCGTTTCCAAAGCCAGCATGCCCTTTGTTTTAGCTAGTTTAAAAAGCTGATACATCATCGAGAGCAGATCAATATAGGAATCTTTGTCGTATTTTGTTTTCTTGAAAAGATGTTTAAGGCTGTGCGCTGTAGCCTTCTTCACGCTTTTAGGGTTAGAAATCACAAAAGCGCCCGCCGCCGTACCTCCCATAATCAGAATTTCAAGCGGCGCAGCATCAGCCAAAACAGAAAGATGTCCGCCCGACATAACATATCCACCAACAGTGGAGCCCACAGCAACAATAACACCAATGAAAAAATTTGGATTCATTCTCTAAACCACATCCCAAGAGATCGAAAATCGGACGATTTTCGCTTATTTTCCACTAAACCCTCTGTTTGTTAACATCGCTTTAATGATATAAAGAGAACGAAGCCCCCCCTTAAACGACCATGCCAATATCTCTAAGCTTGAGCAAAAGCTCGGCCCATGAACGTGCCGGACGCTCTCGTGAAAGCGCCTCAATGCGTGCATCAAGAACAGAAAAGCATTTAAGAAATTTCCATTCGCGTATATCTGCACGTGTAGCCGCCAAAGGATCGTCAACAGCCCAGTGCGTCACAACAGGATTCCCAGGCCAATCGAGAGGACATAACGTCTTGGCCTCTTCAGACAATGTTACAATGACATCAACGGGAACAAGGCTGTTAGCGGCATAGAAATCTTGCCATCTCTTGGGGTGAAGCTTAAGTGTATCGAAGCCAGCTCCTTCTAAAAGAGCTTTGGTCTCAAGGGGAACAGACTCTAAGGGAGCCGTTCCAGCAGAATGCGCGCGATAAAGAGAACTTTTTTTAGCGTTCAAAAGCGCCTCAGCAAGCAGGCTACGTCCGGCATTCCCTGTCGAAAGAAACAAAACAAGAAGTGCCTTTTGCTCCATGAACCCCATAGCCTCCAAGAACGAATCAGTCCTTGCAGCGTATGAGTCTTGGATTCTGTGAGCAATGGTTTCCTGTTAACGATTCAGTAACCAATTTAAGAGTGTTGCATTTTCGACTCGGTTCAAACCGAGGGCTCAAGTGCTTTTGTCATAGGTGGAGTCGGTCGTTTCGATGTCGATTCACTTGGGGCTAATCCATTAAATTTTTTTGCCGCCTTTTGACGAACCGACTCTATAAAAGGTGGCAGCAACTTTTTACGGTCTTCAAGCTTTTTAAAAACATTGCGAGGAAAACTTTGGGAAAGCCCACAAGCGGTCCCCGTTATGCTGTTAGCCATCTTTATCCGCACATCCGGTTCATTTTCCCGCAAAGCACGTTGCAAAGCTTCTCTAGCCTTGTCTAAAGCATACCGTAAAAGCGCGCCTCGTTCGCAAACACCTACAAAAGCATCTTCCCAAATAACGAGAGCTTGTTCAAATGACACGTTCGTGGAGCGCACTTCTTGCAAAGGCAACTCTTGAGATTTCTCAGGCTCAAGCCCTAATTTCTCACGGCTTATTTCTGTGACTTTTTTGATGACAGTTTCTTTGGAAAAAGAAATTCCTAGTTTTGTTTGACGCCAGATTTTAAACCAAGCCTTTGACGCGTTAATAATAGCCATCACACTTTCTTTTTGTTCAAGACTGGAAAAAGGCACACACGCTTCTAACAGATCATCATTAGCCTCCATCATAGGCGGCTTTTCTTCACCAAAACTAAGTTTAAAATTTTCCGCCCAAATGCCTAGGCAAAAATCAAGATCCTCTCTAAGCTTTTTCTTATCCATATTGAATATCTTTTACGGATCCTTGAGAAATAAAAGCTTCAATGTGCCGTTGTGGTTCTTTCTCTTGATGAAGCGCAGCATCAAGTTTTTTAGCTCCCAAATAGCGCACTTTTTTTACAAAATCAGAATTTGATAACTTGCAGGTTTCAGGCTCTTGGAAAATATCCTGAAAAGCGTCCGCTATACTGTCCATAATTTTTTTTCGCGGGCCAAAACTACCTTGTTTCAGTTTTTGGTTTATACCATCTCTAGCTACTTCAGCAGCCTCCTCTAAACTCGAAGTTCCAGCCTCAAGAAGAAACACCCGCCTCCATTCAGCAATAGCTTCAGTGTAAACTGTTTTTATAGTGCTCTTATCTCCTTCTGAAAGAAAGCCGTCTTCTTGATCTTTGCCACTAAAAGCTTGAGCGCCTTCCTGTCTCATTTTTTCTATTGTTTTTTCAGAAACACCTTCGCTTTTATACTTTTCAGACGCAGCAAGAATTGCCTCGATAACTTCTTGGTCTTTTTGAGCAGCACATCCCGCGCTTATCTCTAGACGCAACGCTTCATCGGCAAAAGAAAAGGGATCTAGGTCACCTTCTTCTACCGCCTCCTCTAAACTATCTTCCCAAAGATCCATGTTAAAAATATAAGAGCGCTCAAGCCTTTTCTTTTCTGCAGCAATCATCTTATTTGTCTTCATCATTTTTTCTTTCTTTAAAATTAAAGTTTGCAGGAGGGTGCTTGACAAAAAACACGTGTCTTCATGCCAGCACGGACAAGATTTTCTGCACTTTGCTCCGCAACTTTCTGTAAAAAATCTTTTACAGGCATTTTCTGGCCTCCATTTTTAAGACCATCACGAGCGGCAACAAAAAAGCTATCCTGAACTGTTTGGGCTTCTTCCTGAGAGGAAATAGGACATCTTTCAACAGCATCGCACACAACAAGGTCAGCCGCCTGTACCGCAATAGCTCTCTTCACATCAAGCTCAACATAAAGCTTAAAAGCAGATTGCCACGCAGGTAGGGCAGCAGTATAAACTTCGCGAAGTTTATGACCATCAAGTTGGCGTTTTTCTTTTCTCATAATTTTTTCCTTTTATAAAAATTATATTTTTAAATAGTGAGCACCTAAATCTTACCACCCAAGAGCAATGTGCTGCTGGAAGGCTTTTCGGCAATTTCCCGCAAAGCCGCACCAACATCACCTTCTCTAAAATTAAAAGCATACCCATTCACAATCAAGGCTCTGCACCTATTTTAGTATCCGAAAGAACCAATTTTTCTCGAAGAGACAAACGTTCTGGCATAATATCACATGATACGCCTAACGTCTTGGAGCTTTCTTCGCCCACTTTTTTGATAAAAACGTTTATTGATGACTTAGGGCCATTTTTTAAAATTTCTTCTGCGGCAACAGCGATGCTTTCAAAAACTTTTTTCTGAACTTTTTGAGAGACACCTTTACATTCATAGCCAATTGCAGCACGCACACCAATCTTCGCCATATGTACTGCGTCTTGCCACGTTTCGTCCATATCTTCAACATAGGAAGAAACATCTCCTGACCACATTGTAAAACAAGTATCAAAGGTTTTCTGCAAAGTAACCGTATCGCGTGGCTGTTTTTTATTATCCATAATAATTTCCCGTAAAAATTAAGCCTCTTTTGCAGACGGATTATCCCAGCCCACTAGCCAGAAATAAAGTTAATTTAATAATTTCACGGTTCTAGCCCTATTTTTTCATCTTCCGCTTGCGCAAGGATAACAGGATGACAATAATAGGCAAATGAGCAACGCACAAAAAGCGGCCATTGAGCCGATCGCCTTAACCCTGCCCGATGGTAGCGTTAAGGAATATCCCTCTCCCGTAACGGGCGAAGCGTTGGCAGCCAGCATAGGCGCTGGTTTGGCCAAGGCAGCCCTTGCCGTTAAGCTTAACGGCGAGACGTTGGATCTCACGCGAACGCTCGAGACAAGCGGCAATGTCGAAATTATCACCCGTAAGTCGCCCGAGGCGCTGGACCTCATCCGTCATACGACCGCCCATATTATGGCTCAGGCCGTTCAGGAACTTTTTCCTGACACCCAAGTCACCATCGGTCCATCCATTGAAGATGGCTTTTATTACGACTTTGCGCGTGAAAAGCCTTTCTCCAGTGATGACCTTCCCAAAATCGAAAAGAAAATGCGTGAGATCATCGCACGCAACGAACCGCTTGTCCGTGAGGTCATGAACCGCAACGAAGCCATTACCTTTTTCGAAAAGAAAGGCGAAAACTACAAGGTTGAGCTTATCAAAGACCTCCCCGAAAACGAGACCATCACACTTTATGGCCAAGGACCATGGCGCGATCTGTGCCGTGGGCCGCATCTGCCTTCAACCAAACATGTCGGCAACGGCTTCAAACTTATGAAACTCGCCGGAGCTTACTGGCGCGGTGATAATAAAAACGCCATGCTCCAGCGCATTTACGGCACGGCGTGGCGGGATGAGAAAGAACTCAAAGCACATCTGACGCTCCTTGAAGAAGCCGAAAAACGCGATCATCGTAAATTGGGTCGCCAACTCGACCTCTTTCACTTCCAAGATGAAGCACCAGGACAAGTCTTTTGGCATCCTCATGGCTGGACGGTTTATCTCACGCTAATGGATTATATGCGCCGCCGGATTGCAGCACATGGCTATAGCGAGATCAACACACCGCAAATGCTAGAAGCCAGTTTCTGGAAAGCCTCGGGCCATTGGGACAAATACCGCCCCAATATGTTTGTTATTCAAGAGGAAGATCATGACATCCCCTTCGCGATTAAACCGATGAGCTGCCCAGGTGGGGCGCAAGTCTTCAAACAAGAAGGCTCACGCTCTTATCGTTCCTTTCCTTTGCGCGTGGCCGAGTTTGGCCATGTCTTCCGCCGTGAATCCTCCGGTGCGCGCCATGGCTTGATGCGCGTTCAAGCCTTCACGCAAGATGATGCGCATGTCTATTGCACTCCCGAACAGCTTGAAGATGAAGTGATCTTGATGTGTGATCTCATCAAGGAAGTTTATTCTGACCTTGGTTTGGCCGA